>JAZRCU010000239.1:0-9999 GCA_045659965.1 Faecousia sp. | reverse complement strand
TGTAGAAGCGACCCTTCGGGGTGGCTACGATCTGCGCCACGGTCTTATCGGCCCCGGCGTATACGCAAGCCACCGCTAAGAGCGCAGCCACATTGATGGTGTGCATAACACCTTGCTGGTCCTTGCCGGTTATTTAGATGTCCTATAAAAAAGATGGGTAGTCATAGCAAATGCTATGACTACCCAATTTTTATGTATGTATGTTAGGGCTTCTCAGGATACTTAACCTGTACAGGCAGACCTGTCTTGCAGGATTCCACCACAGCGCAGCAAACTGCAACTGTGGAAGCGCCGTCATAGGTGCTGATAGCGGGGGGCTCATCATTCATGATAGCAGACAGGAACATCTTCAGCTCATCCTCGGTGTTGTGGTGGTGAATGGTGACAGGAATCGGCTGAGGAACGGTGTACCACTCTCTGCCGTAAACGGGGTGCTTCTCGTCGCCGGTGAACAGAGTCAATGTGTTATCCAGGTTGCTGCAGAAAATTGTACCCTTTGTACCAAAGAATGCAGATCTATGTCTGGAGTTCTTCTTACAACCGATGGAAGTAAACACCTTGCCGTTCACACCGTTGGGGAACTTCATCAAGCAGACGCAGCTGTCATCCACGGGCCAGTCAGTCAGACACTTGTGGTTGGAGATGCCGTAAACCTCAGTGGGATCGCCTGCAATCCAGCGCAGCAGGTCAATAGCATGGCAGCCACCACCGATCACGGGGTGTCTGTCAGGATCCAGTCTCCAGTCATTTGCACCGCGATGATGATCGCCGTAGTTGTGGGCATATTCGCTTTCCACATAGAACAACTCGCCGATGACGCCCTCATCGATCATTCTCTTTGCTCTGCGATAAGCAGGAACAAAGCGGCCAACCTGACCAACCATCAGCTTCTTGCCGGTTTCCTTTTCAACCTGCATCATCTTCTCGCACTCTTCTACGGTCAAAGCCATGGGCTTTTCGCACAGAACGTGCTTGCCAGCCCGCATGAAGCCTTCGGTCATTTCCAGGTGCAGCTTGTCGGGGGTAACGATAATCGCTACATCGACTTCGGGATCATTTACAAAATCCTTCCAGTCAGCAGTAGTCTTCTTGGGATTATAGAGAGCAGCAACCTCTGCCATCTTCTCTTCGTTGATGTCGCAGATACCGTACAGGTTAGCATTTTCGTTGCCAACAACTGCCTTGATATGTCTGACACCCATTTTACAACCGATTACAACAATGTTATAGCGTTTTGTTTCCATTTTAGCAAATTCTCCTTTCGAATTTGTGTTATCTTAAGGTTAACACCAAATAAGTCAAAAGTCAATGACGGTTTGTTAGCAAAAAGGGACATTTTGTTGTTTGTAATATTTTTTCCAGCTTACTTTTTATTCGAGAAACTTGTGTGATTCTATTTGAATAAATTAAGAAAACATGATTGCATTTTCACTTTTTTATGATATAGTGATCTTATAAATTCACAAAAAAGCAATTTGCTTTAAAAATAATCCTGTCATTTTGTTTAGAAGGAAACTATATGGAAAAGATAGATAAATATATTCGTTCCCAAATAGAAATGCCCGTGGTGCTTTTTTGCACCAGAGAAGCTGGTGTGGGCAAAGGATCTGTTTACGGGCCTGTAATCCGGGATGTATATCTATTTGAATGTTGCACCGGTGGCCGGGGCTCTGTGATCATTAATGGAAAGGAGTTTCCTTTCCAGGAAGGAGATGCCTATGCACTACTTCCCGGTGACGCCGTGAGCCATTCCCACGAAAAAGGTCAGCAATATAGTGGATATTCCTGTTTTGCCAGCGGTTTGTCCCTCCGCCATATTTTAGCCCGAGCAGGAATCCATTCCTCTCAACCTTTTGTGCCGAAGGCGCTTTCCCCCGTTTTTCTGGCTGAAATGAAAAAAATATACGCTACGAAAAGGGATAACGACCCAGGCGCAGAGTTCCGCCGCACCGCCTGCCTTTACAATATACTGGGCGAGATTATGAGAAACAGCACCGAGAACAGCAGAGATATCCTAATCCAAAAAGCCGTGGATATTATGGAATCTCGTTACTTCGAAGATCTAAGCGTAGAAGAGCTTAGCCGCGAGGTCGGACTGGAGCGCAGTTATTTTACCACTTTTTTTAAAGAACGCACCGGTTTCTCTCCTCATCGTTATCTCACCCGTCTGCGTATCCAGAAAGCCTGTGCGTTAATGGTGCAGGAAGATCTGGCAGCATTCGAAGTCGCCAAATCCGTAGGTTTGGATGCCCGTAATTTCTTCCGTCTGTTTAAAAAAGAAATGAAGATCACGCCTTTGCAATACAAAAAACGAAAGAAAAATACCGATGTATAAGAAAATCCCCGCAAGAAGCTTGCTTCTTACGGGGATCATTTTATTTTGCGAAGAATTTATATTTGGTTTCCGAACGATAGCACTCCCCTGCCTTGGTGATGGGCTGCGGCCATTGGGGCTGATTTAGCGCGTTGGGATAGTACTGGGTCTCCAGGCAGATACCGCCGCGGAAACAATAATGCACATTGTCCTTTCCCTTTTCTCCTACTAAGAAATTGCCGGAATAAAACTGCAGCCCGGGGCAATCCGTCTCCACCGTCATCGTTCTGCCGGAATTCACATCCATAAGCACCGCGCAAGGGTTAGCGCATACCACGAAATTATGGTCGTAGCCATTCTGGTTGATAATAGCATCATAATCGGCTGCAATATCCCTGCCAATGGGCTTAGGTGTCCGGAAATCCATTGGTGTTCCGGCAACGCTGCGCAGCTGACCCGTAGGGATCGAAGCCTGATCCGCCGGTGTAAAATACTCAGAAGGTAACATCAAGACCATATCCATGGCCTTTTCCGGTTTCTCATGACCTGCCAAATTAAAATAGCTATGGTTGGTCATGTTAAACACCGTGTCCTGATCGCATTGGGCATCATAGGTGATCCGCAACGTCCCCGAATCTTCCAAGGTGTATCTTACCCGGATCGTGGCGTTGCCCGGAAAACCCTGATCGCCATCGGGACTTTCCAAAGAAAAGCAAATGGAATTTTCACAAATATCTTCCGCCTGCCACAGACGATCCTTAAAATAGTCCGGGCCGCAGTGGAGATTGTTCACACCATCATTTTGCCCCATCTGATAGGATTTGCCACCCAGACAAAATTGTCCGTTTTTCACGCGGTTACTGTTTCTGCCAATGATGGTGCCAAAAAAGGTGGTGCTGCCAATATATTCTTCCGGAGTATCAAATCCCAGCACTACATCGGCCAAAGCTCCATCTCTATCCGGCACAAACAAGCGGTGAAGCGTTGCGCCAAAATCAGAAATATGAGCTTCTAATCCGCCGCCCCGAAGGGTATATAAATAGGCCATAGAGCCATCCGGCAGCCTTCCAAATTCTTTTCTCATAGATTTTCCTCTGTAATTTCCATGCCGCCATGCGGACGGATCGACAATACATGACAGGCATCCTGCCCAAAGACAGCGTTCATTCCATCGCAAAAGCTTTGCAGCATTTCCAAGGGAACAAAGGCTTGCACAGTTCCGGCAAACCCGCCTCCATGGACACGGAACGCGCCCTTTCCTTCCAGTAAGGTCTCGCACATTGCCAAAGCCAGGGCCATATCCTGATGCTCTACCGCGCCTGCCGGGGTAATATTCTGCAGATACATCCAGGAGCTGCGACCGGATTCTTTCACCAACTGCAGGAATGTTGCAAAATCACCCTTCTTCAACGCTTCCACTTGGCGGTGCACCCGTTTATTTTCCTGATAGAAATGCACTGCACGTAACAGCGCTCGGTCTGCAACCTTGCCCCGAATCTGAGGAAGCTTTGCAAAGAACTCCGCTTCCGGGATCTCACGCAAAACGCCCTTGCCAAACAGCGCGCAAAGCTGCTTTAATTCCTCCGGAATTGCAGCATACTCCCCTGTTAAGTTTGCATGGTCTGCGCCGCAGTCAATAATACAAAGGGCATGTCCCGCCCCAGCAAAATCAAAGTCCAGCTTCTCCACAACCGGCTTTTTCGGATCAGCAAAATCGATAAACACCATGCCGCCAACGGAAGAAGCCGTCTGATCCATAAGTCCGCAAGGCTTACCAAAATAAACATTCTCAGCCCATTGACCAATCTGGGCGATTTCTACAGGGGTCAGTCTCTTCTCAAAGAACAAAGTATTCATAATCGTGCCCATCAGCACCTCGAAGGCAGCCGAGGAACTCAGACCGCTGCCTGGAAGCACATTGGAGGTGACCTCCGCCCGGAAACCTTGAAGCTTCGCGCCTCTTTCTACAAAAGCCGCTGCGATACCACGGACCAAAGCATTGGTGGTATTGCGCTCCTCAGAACGCTCCTTCAGATCATCCAAACAGATCTGTATATACGGATATCCTTCAGACTGAACTTCAATCACAGGCGCATCCAGCAAGGTCACCTTTGCAACAGTCTGCAAATTTACTGCAGCTGCCAACACGCAGCCGCGCTGGTGGTCTGTGTGATTACCGCTGATCTCTGTGCGACCGGGGGCTGAAAAGAAGTGAATAGACATGGTAAATCCCTCGTTTTGGATCATTTTTTGCCGTTCATATATCCATATCATAACCCAATAAAATTGGTTATTCAATACCTTTTTTAATTAAAAAAGTGAGGATAATCAATGCCATCATTGGCCAAAACTTTTTTATCATTATAAAAAGCACTCAAAAAAGAGGACACCCTATGGGCATCCTCTTTTTTGTTGGCATATACTACGCTATTTGATACAATTTCCAGATGCTCAGCCGTGGTTCTTGTCTGGAATGCATCACACATTTCGAACCTTTTGACATATGATGCAGTGGGAGGTGATATAATATGGCACTATTCAACTGCAACTGCAGAAGAGACTGCACCCTGCTGGCAGTTATCGCATCTGTGATTCTTGGGGTCGTCGCTGCGTTTCTCCAGATCACCGCAGTGATCACCGTAACACCTGCGTTTCTGTGGGTAGCACTAGGTATCGCAGTGGGCTATCTCGGAATTTTGCTGGTGACCACAGCATTTGCCCGCAGAACAGGCTGCAAGCCCTGCCTACGCAGCGCCCTTGAGACTGTGCTGACCGGCATTCTTGGAGCAATCCTGTTTGCTACAGTCCTGCTGGCCGTGGGTATTGTGGCAACCAGCGTGGTCAGCGCCATCCTGGTGGGGCTTCTGGTGGCTTCTCTGACGCTGACCTTCGCAAGTTCCGCCTGCCTGGTTCTGTGTTTGGCTGACTGCGAAGACTAAACAAATACACAAACGCAAGCTGAGCGGCACATTTAAGTGCCCCTCACATCTTGGTGCCGGTGTCCTGTTGCGGTGCCCTATATTTTCGGCGGCGGTCAATGCCCCCTTGAAAATATAGACCGCTGCCACTGCGGCTCGCTAAGAGCCACTTTCAGCGGTTGCTCGCTTGCACAGCGCCTGCGGGCGCTAGTCGCTCGGGTCGCCTCATCCGCCCCCGGCGGCGCCCCCCCCGCTCCCCGGACTCTCACCTTCGGTTCGAGTCCGTCCCTCATCTGTACAATAACAAAAAAGAGAGAGGCTTCTGCCTCTCTCTTTTTTGTTGGTACCGGTGGCCGGACTCGAACCGGCACGATGTCGCCATCGGTGGATTTTGAGTCCACTACGTCTACCAATTCCATCACACCGGCAGGTGTGTACTACTAGTTTTGTGCCTGTGAATGTTGTGAGGTTGCTTCCTGTTGCGGTGCCCTATAAAATCTTCGGACTTACGCATTCCCTTGATTTTATAGACCGCTGCCACTCGCTCAGCTCGCTTAATCTGCCACTGGCAGCGCTCGCATCGCTCCCCAATTCCATCACACCGGCAACTTACTTGGCTAGTATACACCATCCAGGTAAAAATAGCAAGCAAAATTTTTTAACTGCGGTAATTATTTTGCGTGCGGTAAAGATCGCCATAAACTCCCGGAATATTCACCAATTCCTCATGGGTGCCAACCTGTACAATCTGTCCGTCTGCAATGGCCACAATACGATGAGCAGCACGGATGGTAGAAAGTCTATGGGCAATGATCAAAGTTGTTCTGCCTTGCGCCAGCGCATCGAAGGCACGCTGGATCTTGGCTTCCGTCACGCTATCTAGTGCAGAGGTGGCTTCGTCCAAAATCAAGATCGGCGGGTTCTTCAAGAAGATCCGAGCGATGGCAACACGCTGCTTCTGTCCGCCGGACAGCAGTGTTCCTCGCTCGCCCACATAGGTGTCAAAGCCATTGGGCATAGCCATAATATCCTCGTAGATCTCCGCTTTCTTAGCAGCCTCGATCACCTCTTCTTCTGTGGCCTCAGGTCTTCCGTAACGGATATTCTCCCGAATGGTATCGGCAAACAGAAATACATCCTGCTGCACGATGCCGATATTCTCATGGATGGATTTCTGGGTCACATCCCGGATATCCTTACCGTCAATGCAAATACTACCGCCAGACACATCATAAAATCTGGGAATCAGCTGACACAAGGTGGTCTTGCCGCCGCCGGAAGGACCAACAATGGCAATAGTCTCTCCCGGTGCGATCTCCAGACTTACATCCTTCAGCACCGCCAGCTCACCATCATAGGCAAAGGAAACATGATCCACAACAATTCCGCCTGCCACATTCTCTAGGGGCGCCGCCTCCGGCTTATCCTGCAAGGTGGGCTCTGTGTTCATCAGTTCCATAAACCGATTTAAGCCGGCAAAGCCGCTGGCAAAGAGCTCAGAAAAGCTGGAGAGCTTTCGCATAGGGGTGATAAAGGCGCTGACATACAGAGTAAAGGTCAAAAGATCCCGATAGTCCATCTGCCCTTGCATGGTCAGATATCCACCATAACCAATGACCACCACATTCAGACTGCACAGGAAGAATTCCATCGTACCAGAAAAGCGTCCTACCGCCTTATAAAATTGCCGTTTGGAGCCTCTGTAGATCTCATTAGCCGCGCGAAAGCGCTTATTTTCCAATTCCTCATTGGCAAAAGCCTTGGCGGTGCGGAAACCGGAAAGGCTGGACTCGATCTCTGTATTGATATGTCCTGTTTTTTGTTTAACTGCGTGGGAGGCCCGGGACATGCTGTTACGCATGACCAGTACCACTACCAAAAATAACGGGATCATCAAGCCCACAACAATGGCCAAGCGCCACTGGATCGTGCCCATCACAGCCAACGCGCCCACAATGGTCAGCACCGAGGTAATTAAGTCCTCCGGGCCGTGGTGGGCAAGCTCTGTCACCTCGAACAAATCAGAGGTCAAGCGGCTCATCAGCTGGCCGGTGCGGTTTTTGTCATAAAAATCATGATTTAGCCGCTGCATATGGGTAAACAGGTCTGCGCGAATATCTGCTTCTACCCGGATGCCAAAGGTATGACCAAAATAACAAACAATATAATTTAAAAATGACCGCAGCAGATAGCAGGCCACCATAATCCCCATCACTGCAAAAAACACATGATAAAGCTTTCCCGGCAGCATCTCATACAGCGCATTTCTTGTAACTAAGGGAAATGCCAGATCCACCGCTGCGATCAGTACAGCACAGCTTAAGTCCGTAATAAACAATTTCCAGTGCCGTTTAAAATAGCCCAAAAACATGGTCAATGGGGATTTTCTTTTTATATTTTCCATTCTCATCCCTCCGTTTTCCCCATTATACCTTTTTTTCGCAAAAGATGCAATCCGCACTTTCCCTTTTTCTCGGTTTCTGTTATACTGAACCCAAAGGATGTGAACATTGTGGAACTTATATTTGAAAACGATCAGTTTGTCATCTGCATCAAACCCGTCGGCTTAGATTCTGAGCATCAGCTGCCCCAAGCTCTCCGGGATAAAATTGGCGGAGAGATCTATCCGGTACATCGGCTGGATCAAAACGTTGGCGGTGTGATGCTTTATGCCAGAACAAAAGCTGCCGCTGCCTATTTTTCTTCCATTATTCAGGAAGGCAGCATGATAAAAGAATATGTAGCTTTGGTCCATGGCGATCCTCCGGAGCAAGGGGATTGGGAAGATCTGCTATTTAAAGACAGCCGCAGAAACAAGGTCTTTGTGGTGAATCGGCCGCGTAATGGTGTAAAAAAAGCAAGACTCACTTTCACTCGGATAAAGCAAAATCCTGCGCTGGTACAGATCCGGCTTTATACAGGCAGAAGCCACCAGATCCGGGTGCAGTTTGCCAGCCGGGGATATCCCCTGCTGGGAGATAGAAAATATGGCGCCCGGGATACACATACTGCCCCTATGCTCTATAGTTTCCGCCTCACCTTCCCCTACCAAGGAAAACCCTTAGAATTTTCCCATCTTCCCCCCTGGGCGCAAGCAGAATAAGCGCCGTTTTTGTACATATTGCACAATTTTAACATCGTTTTCCCTCTTTATGTGCAGCCATTTTCATAACTCCCAACACTTGATTTTTAACATAAGTGCGGTATAATATACTCAAAGACGGAATTCACAATGCTTTTCATTTTCAAACCTCTCTCTTTTCGCGGAAACCCCGGTGTCGTCCGGTCAACGGCACCGGGGTTCACCCTGTAAAGACAAGTCTGTTGTAAATAAAAATCGCTATGGTAAATTACCATAGCGATTTTTTATTAGTAGTTTTCAGCGTGGATCTCAAAGAAGCTCTGAGGATGATCGCAAGTGGGGCAGATCTGAGGTGCCTTTGTACCAACGATCAAATGACCGCAGTTACGGCATTCCCAAACCTTTACTTCGCTCTTCTCAAAGACCTGAGCAGTTTCCACATTCTTCAGCAATGCACGATAACGCTCCTCGTGAGCCTTCTCGATCGCTGCAACCAGACGGAACTTACGAGCCAGCTCGGGGAAGCCCTCTTCCTCAGCAGTCTTAGCAAAGCCGTCATACATATCGGTCCACTCATAGTTCTCACCCTGAGCAGCGTGGAGCAGGTTTTCAGCAGTATTGCCGATGCCCTCCAACTCCTTAAACCACAGCTTTGCGTGCTCCTTTTCGTTTTCAGCGGTCTTTAAGAACAGAGCAGAGATCTGCTCAAAGCCCTCTTTCTTAGCCTTGGATGCAAAGTAGGTATACTTGTTTCTTGCTTCGGATTCGCCAGAAAAAGCAGCCATCAGATTCTTCTCTGTCTGGGTGCCTGCGTATTTATTTGCCATAACGGTGCCTCCTTTGTTTTATTGGATGAGTTTATTCTATCATATCCAAAATCATTTGAAAAGTATCAATTTAATAGAAATACGCCCAAATTCAGGTAGCCTGCAAAGGTTACCCACAGTAAATACGGCAGCATCAGATCCGCCGCCACCTGATCAATTTTAGAAAAGGCAACAATGGTCAAAAGAATTGCGCCCCATAACAGAAGCAACACAAAAAACGCAGCCAAGTACCACTGTCCCCCGAAAAACACCAAAGGCCAGATAAAGTTCAGGGCCAGCTGGATCCCATAAAGCTGCAGCGCACGTTTTTTCCCCGGATCCTTTGTTTGATAGATCCGGTAAGAAGCATACCCCATAAGCAGGTACAAGATCGACCATACCACAGGAAACACCCATCCCGGAGGTGACAGGGGCGGTTTTACCATATTTCCATAATCTCCCATTCCTCCAGTAAGCAGCGCCGCCAAGCCGCCTACACCAAGGGGAATTGCCAAAGCGATAAGTAATTGCTTCCATTTAATTTTCATACAGATCCCTCCTGTGTGTATTTTCCCTGTTTTCGGTGACAATATCCATCGAAACACAGTTGCGCAAACAAAAAACTTTCGATATAATAATGTAAACACACCAAAAGGAGATCGTTATGCCTTGTTCCTGCGACCGCAGCTGCGGTGATTGTCCCGGCTGCAGCAAAACCTTATCCCTGACACCTCAGGAGATCCAGCTTCTTATGAGCCTATCTCAGTTTGCTTTTCTGCCAGTTGCCAGAAAAGCAGACGATATGACTCCTATCTATCTGGAAGAGGCCGATTATTCTCCGGAGGAATATAGTCTCATCCTCCAGCTATTGGAGAAAAA
>JAZRCU010000238.1:0-1618 GCA_045659965.1 Faecousia sp. | reverse complement strand
CTTCGTCTACAGGCTCGACCTCCAGGATCACCACAGAGCCCTCTTCTTCCACAGGCAGCAGCGCCAGATATTCCTTGCCCTGGTACTCGATGCAGTCCATGTACACAAAAGCCACTTCTGCGCCGTTTTCATCTACAAAGGTGATAATGGGGGACTCTTCTTCCTGCAACAGTTCCTTATCTTCCATCTTAACCTCTTGCCTCCTTGACGATCTGTACAGACTGCTTGCACAGGGCGGTGATCTCGTCCCACTTGCCGTTCTCGATCAGGTCAGCGGTGACCATGTAGCTGCCGCCGCAAGCGCAGATCACAGAGCTGGCTGCGTAGGTGCCCAAGTTCTTCAGGCTGATGCCGCCGGTGGGCATGACCTTGAACATGGGGAAGGGAGCGGACATAGCCTTGATCTTGTCCAGACCGCCGGACTGCTCAGCGGGGAAGAACTTAAGAACTTCCAGACCCAGCTTGTAAGCAGCGTGGTAGTCGGTGGGGGTGGTGCAGCCGGGGAAAACGGTGATGCCCTTTTCCTGGCAGTACTTTACGATCTCAATATCCAAACCGGGGGTGACAACAAACTTGCCGCCGGCAGCGATGGTCTGATCAACCTGCTCGCAGGTCATAACAGTACCGGCACCTACCATCATCTCGGGGTGGCTCTCGGCCATAATGCGGATGGCTTCTGCAGCACCGGCAGCCCGGAAGGTTACCTCTGCCACAGGCACACCGCCTGCGCACAGAGCGTCAGCCAAGGGCTTGGCATCCCGCTGGGGGTTGGACAGTTTAATGACAGGTACAACGCCGATCTGGCTGATTTTTGTCTGTAATTCGTTCATATTCATTCTCCTTCATCACGCCCCATTAGGGGCGATATGTAAAAATGGGGAAGAAAACCTACATTTTCTCCCCCATATTATACTTCATGGACGCTTTACTGTCAATGGGCGGCAAAGCATGATTACTTGGTGATCTTTTCGAAATGCTTTTTGATGGCTTCAAAGGAAGCATCGCTGATGGCATGCTCTAGGCGGCAGGCATCCTCGGAGGCAACCTCCGGGTCTACCCCCAAAGAGGTGAGCATCCGGGTGAGAATGGTGTGCCGTTCGTAGATTTTTTCTGCCACTTGGCGTCCCCGGTCCGTTAAGGTGATATAGCCGTCTTTGTCCACGCAGATATATTCGCCCTGCTTTAAAAGACCTACTGCCCGGCTGACGCTGGGTTTGGAATAGCCCATAGACTCGCTGACATCTACGCTGCGCACAGCGCCTTGCTTTTGCAGCAGCACGAAGATGGTTTCTAAGTACATTTCGCCGGATTCATGAATACCCATAGGGAGCCTCCTGTTGTTTCTGTTTTGTTATCATATCATAGGAAGCTTTGTTTTGCAAGCTTATGTAGGGTGGCTGCAAAGCAGACCACCCTCGGCATTACTGCATGCCCTGCTCGTAAGCTTCGATCATCTTCTTGACCATCTGGCCGCCAACGGAGCCAGCCTCACGGGAGGTCAGGTGACCGTTGTAGCCGTTGGTCAGATTTACGCCAACTTCCTGGGCAGCCTGCATCTTGAAGCGATCCATAGCTTCACGAGCCTGAGGAACATTGATCTGGTTGTTGTTCTTCATAA
>JAZRCU010000237.1:0-2651 GCA_045659965.1 Faecousia sp. | reverse complement strand
TAGGGAAGTATTGGTTTTGAACGGCCTCTTTTTCTTAACTGAACAAAAAATCACCGAGATACATCAGTATCCCGGTGATTTTATTATACGTTAATGAGAAAAGTCTCCACTTCAAAACTGCGAAGCACCTGAAAATGGTGGGAATTTGTGTTAGATAAGGAAAAAAGCGCAGGAATACTTTGTGTATTGCCAGCATTTTTGACGCAATATAACGCAAATTTACGCCTGTTTTCAGGCAATGCTTCCTTATGGCGCGTTGCCCAAAAGCTCCTTTTTGCATTATATGGGATAGGACTCCGGGAACATGGTGTGCCATAAAAGATAGATCACGTCCTCGTTGTTTACCGCCCCATCCTTATTAAAATCAACATTTTCATTCACAGGATAGCTTCCCGGGAACAAGGTGTGCCACAAAAGATAGATTACATCCGTATTGGTCACACCATCGGACAGATCAAAGTCCATTTCCACCGCAATTTGCTCATACTTCGCTACATAGATCGCATTGCCGGCACAGGGTACAACCGGCTTGTCCCAACCAATAAATTCGTAGGTGTATTTACTGGACATGGGTCTTGTAGGGTCTTGAGGCGGGATCACCTCTTGGCCATAGGTGTAGCTTTCTTTTTGCAGCACTGCGCCATCCCAATTCTGGAAAGTCACAGTGTAAGTTCTGGCCGTTTCCCGATAGGTTGCCCGATACACAGTATCTTCCGTGCAAGCGACCACCTTTTTATCCCAACCTGCAAACTGATAAGTATACTGCGCAGTTGCCCCACGATTGGGGCTTGCCGGGGGATTGACCACACCCTGATACTGATAAGTTTTCTGCTGCAGCACCGTGTCATCCCAATCAAGGAATGTGACGGTGTATGTTCTGGGAATCTGCTGATAGGTTGCCGTGTAGACCGCATTTGCTGTGGCATTTACCACCGCTTTATCCCATCCGGCAAAGGTGTAGGAATACTGGGCTGTGGTAGGTCTTGTGGGGTTTTTAGGTGGTGTCACCACAGAGCCCTGTTGATATTGGGCAGACTGCAGCACTGTGCCATCCCAGTCTTTAAAGGTCACTGTATACTTCGGCAGTTCTTTCTGCTTTACGTTTACTGTGAAATTGGCAGCAAATCCATCATAAGTAACTTTCAAAGTCTGCTGTCCCAGCTTCCCGGCATCATACCCGGAAACCATATCACTTGTCAGCAAGACACCTGTAACCGATCCATCATCATAGCAAACTGCCACCACACCGCCGGTCACATCTAAGGTTTCACCTAAATAGTAGGTGGTCTTATTGGGGTTTTGCACCACTTGGATCGCTGTTGCCGCAGGCACTTTATCGCCATCGTAAGTAATATAATCCACACAGATCCAGTTTCCGTCTGCCATCTGTCCCCAATTATAAGAGCCGCCCTTTTCCTCTTTATAAATCACGATCCGGTCGCCTTGCGTTTTTGTGCCCACTATTTTATAACCTGTAGATGGGCCGCTGCGTACATTTACCGTGGTGCCGGTCACCGTAGCGTTTTTCGGAAATGCCGTCTGGTTTACCACCTGATCATAATTGGTGTAGCTTAAGGCGATCCAGCCCTTGTCAAATTTCCCCCAAGTGTAGCCGCCGCCTTCACATACCTGTGTCAGCTGCAGCACCTGATCCTCGCTGACAGTGCCCACCTTACTATAGTAGGTGGCCGGGCCGGAACGAACATTGAGCACGGAGTTGGTGACAGTTACCTGTAAATCTACCTTGTCCCCTTTGGGCAGCTCTACTACTTTTCCGCTAGGATCGGCCCATCTGGCATAAATCACAGAGCCGTTTGCCGGGGTCTTATCCATGGTAGAAAGTTTTTTGCCATCTGCTGTAAACCAGCCTTGGAAAGAATAGGCAAACAAGCCTCCATTCTTATTCTCCCCTACAGGAACTGTTTTAAAATTGGTAGGTACAGGCAGCCCTTCATTGGCATCATAGGCATAAATGATATAGGGCATTGTGGCGCCGCCGGCATCCAGAAATACGTATTTGAAATTGTCCGGCACTTTGAAATCAGAACTGGTAGAAGCTTGATATACCCCATTTATGTACATATTGGCTTCGCTTAAACGGCGATTTGTCAAAATATATTCACCGCCAGCTATACTGAACAAGCAAATGCCGTACAAAAAAACACTTCCGGTGCTGCCGCTGCGTACCGCTTGATGAAAATAGCCTGTAGTTTCCTTCATCCAGCCCGTACCGCAGTTGTAAGAAAAACTGACCAAAGCATCGAACTGATTTTGCTTTAAGGATAAATCGTAGTCACTGGCAAACTTGTTTACCGCCGATTGAAACCCGTTAATCTCCTGCTTCAGCAGATCCTCTGCATCCTCGTCGGGAATGCCGTTCTGCTTATATTCTTCCAGCTTGTCGTCAGGGCATCGTGAGCCGTAGCCCACTGTCCATTGGTTATAATCCCAAAAAGGATATTTATCGAAACCTTCCTCATCCTTGATCGTATCGAGCAACTGCTGAGATACTGTAAAATTAGCAGCGGCCTTGACTGTCACAGGAAGCACCGGCAATAGCAGCAACACCAGCACCAACGCCAAGCATAGGCAAATCCATCTTTTGCACATACAGTTCTCTCCTTAGTCCTTTGAATACTTATTTTATACTA
>JAZRCU010000236.1:0-3320 GCA_045659965.1 Faecousia sp. | reverse complement strand
TAAGTATGCCATGGATTTGGATATAAAAAGTGCTGCCCAAGAAAATCACATCAGTTGGATTGATTTATTGGCTGCGGATGCCTGTAAAAACGGTGGCAGATGCCCCTTGAGTTCTGTAAAGAAAACGGCAAAACAATTATTAGAAGGAAGATCGCCTGAGGGATTTTTGGGTCAAAGTTATCAGTATTATGAATACTATCATGAATCCTTTGAAGCAGTACTGGGCGGACTGCTTGGGAATTTCTCTGTGGAAATAGAAGGGCAGGAGAAACACACCTATGGACTTAAGGCGTTTAGCCCGATCGCACAGGGGTATGGATATAGCCATTGCTCTGATTTTGGAAATGCCAGAGGTTACGGTTTTAAACGAAAGCATTTGGGAAATGATCTGATGGGCAGTCAGGGAACTCCAATTGTCGCAGTGGAGGGTGGCGTTGTGGAGGCGCTGGGCTGGAATCAGTATGGTGGTTGGAGAGTGGGGATCCGCTCTTTTGATTCCAAACGATACTATTATTATGCCCATTTACAAAAGGATGCGCCATTTGCACCCGGCCTTGCTGAAGGGGATATGGTACAGGCTGGGGACTTGATCGGTTTTATGGGAAGAACAGGATATTCCTTAAAGGAAAACACCAATAACATTGAAACGGTGCACCTGCATTTTGGAATGCAGCTGGTGTTTGATGAGAGCCAGAAGGAGTGCTTATCTGAGATATGGATTGACGTATACGACATCGTGCGATTGTTAGATTCCCATCGTAGTTCTTTGGTGAAAAAAGGACAGAACTGGAGCCGAAAATATCCATTTGTGGATTATGATGTGAACAACTATCCAGCAAGCGTATAATTTGTGTGATTTTACAAGGGAAAATCCTTGTTGCAGGGTTTGACAAAATTCAAGCCCTGTGTTATACTTAACCAGATAAATTACTAGGGAGGATTCTACGATGATGAACGCAGCAATGCAGTTAAAGTCTGTTGGTTGTTCTTTGGATCATATGGTTTCTTCCGGTGCTGTTTCTAAGGGGATTTTTGTTCCTTTTGATGCCCCCAATTATGTTGTTTTTCCCGGCTTTTGTGATGTGCATGTGCATTTCCGTGAGCCGGGTTTTTCTTATAAAGAGACCATAAAATCCGGGAGCATGGCGGCAGCCCGTGGCGGATATACTGCGGTGTGTACGATGCCGAATTTAAATCCTGTGCCGGATAGCCGAGAGCATTTGCAGCAACAATTGCAGATTATTGAAAAGGATGCCTGCATCCATGTATACCCCTACGGGGCCATCACGGTGGCCGAGCATGGAGAAGAGTTAGCGGCTTTGGAAGATATGGCTTCGGATGTGATAGCCTTCTCTGATGATGGCAAGGGCGTACAAAGTGATGACATGATGCGTCAGGCTATGCTTCGCGCAAAAGCGCTGGGTAAAATGATCGTGGCCCACTGTGAGGTTAACAGTTTGCTTCACGGCGGTTATATCCATGATGGCCAATATGCTAAGGAGCATAATCACAAGGGTATTTGCAGCGCCAGTGAATATGAGCAGGTTGCCCGGGATTTGAAGCTTGTTGAAGAAACCGGCTGCGCTTATCATGTGTGTCACATCTCCACAAAGGAAACTGTGGAACTGATCCGTCAGGCAAAGGCCAAGGGCGTGGATGTGACTTGTGAAACCGGTCCGCATTACCTAGTCATGAACGATATGGACTTGCAGGAAGATGGCAGATTTCGGATGAATCCGCCTATTCGTAGCGAGGAGGATCGGAAGGCTTTGCTGGAAGGCTTGCTTGATGGCACGATCGACATGATCGCAACGGATCATGCACCCCATTCTGCAGAAGAAAAATCCAAGGGCTTAGCTGGCAGCGCCTTCGGTGTTGTGGGTATTGAAACAGCATTTGCTGTGATGTACACCCATCTTGTGCGAACAGGTATCCTGTCTTTGGAAAGGCTGATTGATCTGCTTTCTACCAATGCAAGACGGCGCTTTGGGATCCCTCTTGGAAACGACTTTACAGTTTGGGATCTTGAGAAAGATATTGTGGTAGATCCGGATGATTTCCTGTCTATGGGAAAGGCAACACCCTTTGCCGGTTGGAAATTAAAAGGTGAATGTGTATTAACGGTTTGCGATGGCAACGTAGTTTATAGAAAGTAAGAGGGATTATTATGGCAAAAAGAACAGATATTAAAAAAGTTTTGATCATTGGCTCCGGCCCCATTGTAATTGGTCAGGCGGCTGAGTTTGACTATGCTGGTACACAGGCTTGTCTGGCGCTGAAAGAGGAAGGTTACGAGGTTGTTTTGTGTAACTCCAACCCTGCAACCATCATGACCGATACCACCATTGCGGATAAGGTCTACATGGAGC
The DNA here is from genome assembly GCA_045659965.1 of Faecousia sp. Lineage (GTDB taxonomy): Bacteria > Bacillota > Clostridia > Oscillospirales > Oscillospiraceae > Faecousia. Next base: position 951 of record JAZRCU010000236.1, on the reverse strand, counting down.
CTCTTACTTTGGAGTATATCGCTAAGATCCTGCGCTATGAGCGTCCGGATGCAATTCTGCCCGGCATTGGCGGCCAGACCGGTCTGAATTTGGCTATGCAGCTGGAGAAGAAGGGTGTTCTGAAGGAATGTAATGTGGAGTTGCTTGGCACCAGCAGCGCATCTATCGAGCGTGCTGAGGACCGTGAACTGTTTAAGCAGATGTGCGAGCAGATCGGCGAGCCTGTCATTCCCTCTGAGATCACATATTCTATCGAGGAAGCAAAGGCTGCTGCTGAGCGGATCGGCTATCCCGTTGTTTTGCGTCCTGCATTTACTTTGGGTGGTACCGGCGGCGGCTTTGCATATAACGAAGAAGAGCTGATTGAGATCGGCCTGAACGCATTTAAGCTGTCTCCCGTTCATCAGGTTTTGATCGAAAAGAGCGTTAAGGGTTATAAGGAAATCGAGTTCGAGGTTATGCGCGATACTGAGGATCATGCTATTACCATTTGTGGAATGGAAAACATTGATCCTGTTGGTGTGCATACCGGTGACTCTGTGGTCGTTGCGCCTATTATGACCTTGAGCGAGCATGACCGTAAAATGCTCAATGATTCTGCGATCAAGATCATTCGTGAGCTGAAGATCGCAGGTGGCTGTAACGTTCAGTTTGCTCTGAACCCCAATTCCAGCGAGTACTTCCTGATTGAGGTCAATCCTCGCGTATCCCGTTCTTCTGCGCTGGCTTCCAAGGCTTCCGGTTATCCCATTGCAAGAGTGACAGCCAAGATCGCGGTCGGTATGGCTCTGGAGGATATCAAGATCGCCAACACCAACGCAGCTTTTGAGCCTCGCTTGGATTATGTGATCGCAAAACTGCCTCGTTTTCCCTTTGATAAGTTCACAACAGCCTCCAATCTCCTTGGCACGCAGATGAAGGCCACCGGTGAGGTTATGGGCATCGGTTCTA
>JAZRCU010000235.1:0-8203 GCA_045659965.1 Faecousia sp. | reverse complement strand
CCACCGGCATTGTACTTGGAGTAGCCATTGGTGATCTCACCGCCGGTCATGTACATCACAGAGGTAGCACCACGCAGGGTAACGTTTGCGCCGTAAACACCATTGTAGGTATTCTTCTTAGCATCCAATGTGCCCTGAGATACATTGTAACCATCAGTGATCTTACCGCCATGCATATTAAGCTTGGAATCCTTAACGTACACAGCACCATACATGGTGGAAATATTCTCAGAACGCAGCTGACGGATTGTACCGCCATGGATATTCAGCTCGGCACCATTCTGCAGCATAATAACACCGGTGTTATCGGTCTTACCGGTAGCCTGCAGTTCACCGCCGCCGACTCTATCCAAAATGGTAAACTTGATTTCAGAAGCAGAATTCAAGCCGATACCCAGCAGGTAATCGCCCTCTTCAGCCTTCCAGGTATGACCATTCAGATCCAATGCAATGCTTGCACCCAAATTAGAGGCGTTACCAACATTGATGTGTGCAGAGGTCATATCCTCTTCCAGACGATAGTGTCCGGTAGCAGGATCAGAGGTAGCAGTCCACTTTGTCCAAGTGATCTCTTCCCACTTCACGCCACAGTGGGGGCAGATGGTGGGATCAGTGAAATCAACGGTAGGCTCAGTGGGGATAATGGCACCGGACATGGTCAACTTATTGCCCTCTACCTTCAGCTGCGCACCTTCGGTGCCAACCTGAATGTAGCCAGCGTCCAGGATATCCTGGATGTTTTCCATCTCGGTAGTAAATGCGCCTTCCGCATTGACCTTTACAGATGCGCCAGCAGTCAAGCCGGAAACATCAACAGTTGCGCCTGCCTTCAAGTTCAGAAGATCTGCCTTGAATGCGCCAGCAAGGGTCAGCTTTGCGCTAGGACCAGCCATCAGGTCGCCATTTTCAATGGAGCCACCTGTCAGAATCAGTGTGCCTCTGTTATGGTAGACATTGTTGCCGAGCACTTCTGCCTTACCACCGGAAACGGTACAGTCGGTCATAGTAACGCTAGCATCAACAGCAGTATGGCCATTGATGTAGATGTTGCCACCCTTTTCGCCAGCAGCACCGTCAAGGATCTGGCAATCCTCCAGGGTGTAAACCTTCTGACCAGCAGTAAAGAATACGTTACCGCCCTGCTTGCCAGCCTCACCGCCAATGATAGTCACATTTTTCAGGTTTACAGAAGTAGCACCGTAGAAATAGATGTTACCACCCGCGTAATCAGCATAACCGCCTTCGATCACACCGCCGGTAATATCAACAACACCATTAGAAGTGTACAGACAGCCGCCCATACCATCCTTAGTGGTCGTACCGTTGGTATAGTTGGAGGCCTTGCCACCCAGCAGCTTACCGCCGGACATGTGGAACTCACTTGCGCCGCTCATATTCACAATACCACCGGCAGGAACCTTAATGGTATCGCTGGCAATCTGCTCCAGAGTACCACCCATCAAGTATACCTTTGCGCCAGTACCAATGGACAGAACGCCTGCGTTCTGGCCGTTTGCACCGGTAGAACGAATCTTACCGCTACCAACAGTATCCAAAATGTACAGGCCCTCACCCTTAGACATGGTAATGGCACGGTGCTCGGTTGTACGAGTCCAGGTATGGCCATTGAGGTCAAGGATCAGGTTGTAATCATAGGCATCGCTGCCCATAGACAAGCCCTTAGTAGTGTTCACATCACGGAACAGGAAGAAATGGCTATCTGCGCCGCCGTTGACACCGTCCATAGCCCATGCGCACCAGTAAACTTCCTGATCACAGTGGGGGCAGTAACCGGTGTGGCCGCCCTTATGGGTCACATAGACCAGCGCGTGCTTGCCGTTTCCATCCTTCAGGGTTGTCAGACGGTCACCAACCTTAATATCGCTAAAGTTGATCTTCTGACCGAAGGTTGCTACATCACCGGTGCTGACATCATAGCACTTTGCATTAGATGCAATGGTGATCTTCTGCTCCTTATCGGTGTTTACAGAGCCGGGCACAGTATAGCGCACGGTCAGCTCTTTACCATTAATTGCAATAACATCATAGCCTCTGACACCGTTGGCCTTAATGCCGGGGATGGAAGCAGAGGTTGTGTAACCTGTGATCACATCGCCATTGAGTGCCAGACCTACCGCAGTATTCTGGTAGTCGATCCAAGATGCCAGATCCTTATCCTTAGTCTTTAAGGTTCTGCACTCGCCATCGATAGCCATCTGGAATACATACCAACCATCCTCATCGGGAACACGGGTGGTAGATGCGGTAGAAGTGTTGTACATTCTTTCGAAGTTGTAAGCTGCAACATCAGCTGTACGGGAACGAACGAATACAACACGCAGATTACCGAACAGATCGGTAAAGCCAGTTACCCAGTCATCCTTGCGCAGGCTGGTCAAAGCACCGCGGTTGGAGAAGCTATTGGTACTGACATCGAAAACCTGCAGTTCATCGGAAACAGGATAGATCAGATCGTCACGGCCTTCATAGTAGAAAACTGCCTGACCTGCATCGTCATAGCCCTTGAAGTAGAATGCAGAAGCAACCTTCTTGCCGGAGTGCGCAGTGGTGGCATCCAGAACCTTCTGAATGATGCCGTTTTCCACAATCAGCACAACTGCACCGGGGTTCATTGCATCCACCTGGCTGGCAATTTCCTTACTCTTGGTCTTAACCTGCATCAGCTTGCCATTATTGGCTACGTCAAATACATACCAACCGTTCTCATCAGGAACACGCTTGGTTTCCTTTGCCTTATCGTCATACTGACGGCTCAGGTTGTAGTACAGAGTGTCAGCACCGGTCTGACGGGCATTAACGATTGCATAGACCAGTTCACCGGGAGGATTCCGGAAAGCCTTAACGTTATCGCCATACTGCAATGTAGTGGGAGTACCAAACTCAGTCAAGCCGGACATATCAAATGCCTTGAAGTCACCGGAGGTGATGAAGTTGGCATAAGACAGGCCGCCGGGAGAGTAGATGGTAATGATACTACCCATAACGTCGGTAATGTATCGACCGTTACCGGCACCGGGATAGCCGAAGATCGCCTCGAAGGGATAGACCTCCTGAACCAGCTGGCCATCAGCCTTGATACCCAGAACGCGATAGCCTTCGCTTTCAGCCAGGTTAACCTGGTACTCGTTCATCAGGTAAATCTGTTTGCCAGCAGACTCGCTCCACAGTTCGATCTCATACAGACCATCTGCGTTGGGAGTACGCTTGGTGCACAGGTTGGTGGAGTCCCATTTACGGGTTACATTATAATAAGGTTCACTGTCGCATCTACGGGAAGCAACATAGATGGTTGTTGCATAGCCATCCTTGTCAGTCCAGACAGACACACGGTCATTGATCTTCAGGCTATCAACCTGACGACCTGCAGTGCCCACAGCCTTGGCCATGTTACTGGTATCGTAGATCTTGGTGTTTTCATTCACCTTGAAGTTAACGGGAGTACCGCTGCCGAAGGGCTGGGTAGAAATGTTCTCACCGTTGATCTCCATGACGTCATAGCAGTCCACCAAAGAGATGGAACGGGTAGCAGTACCAGTATTGACACGAAGAATTGCGTAGCCCTCTTCGTCAAACTTGAATGCGCTATGACACCAGTAGAAACTTCTGTTGTCGACCTCATTGACAAGGGTGAGGTCCTTGGTCTTGACCTCGACCAATTCACCCTCACTCCAGAATTCCATGGTGTACACACCATTCTCATCAGGAACACGGGTGGTTGTCTTTGCCTTGCTGTCCCAGAACTGCTCAACACGCCAGTAGATCTGAGACTGAACAGGAGCCTCAGCCAAATAGATATGGGTGATCTCATCCTCGTCATTGGAATACACGTGGAGAGTGTCCATGATCTGGATGGCAGAAGGATCAACGAACTCACCGACCACAGTCGCAGATTCAGACACATTATAAATATGTGTATTCTCTGTGATGGGCAGTTCCATTGTCAAGCCGTTCAGTGTGATTGCAGAGTTGGCAATGATCGCACCTTCCTTCGCCTCAACGAAGTAAATGCCCTTTGCCTTTTCCACTGCTAATTCAGTGGGAGCTACTGCATCCACAACGACACCATCATTATCAAACACCAGACCCATCAGGTCCATAGTGTCGATAAAGTTGATCAAACGTTTGTCGGATACCGGCAGTTCTACCTGCTCGCCGTTATAGGCAAACTTTACGTAGTACAAGCCGTCTGCAGCCGCTTCACGTGTGGACAAACCGGTCTCGGAATCTTTTGTAAATGCAACACGGTCAATGTTCCAATACAAATCCGCACGACCACCGGAACGGCCTGCTCCGCCCAATACCAGCGCCAGCACAATGCCGACAACTGCCAAAAGCGCAACAGCACCCAGTCCGATCCACAGCCACAGTTTGTTTTTCTTTGCTGTTTCCTTTTTCATAGGGATCCCCTTTCTTCTACAATAATGGGAAATTACACACTTTTTACCGCCATTTTTCGGCCTTGCACCACAAAAATATGTTGACCTTGGTGCAAACTGCCTTCCAACAACAGCGCGCAATTACGCATTTTGTATATTATTACGGATATAGTATACCATAATTTGGTCAAATTTCAAGTGTAGATTGTGCTATTTCACAAATTTTTTGCCCCCCTAAAAAACGTCCTCCTCTCCTAAAAAGCAAACCGCCCTGCACTACAAAGTGCAGGGCAGTTTTAACTTATTCTATGATGTATGCCGCGGTGATCTGTCCGTAATAAGCAGTATGGAAATCTGCTTCATTGGCCGTACCCGGTGCATAATACCGGGACAGGCTCTCCGGGTCAATTTCTTCAAGAACCTGATCCTGTCGATAGATCACCTTACACTCCAATGTCAGCGGCAACTGCGCAATGCCGGGGGCGGCCACAGTGATGCCCGGCTCAGTAATCAAACCCAGCTGTGCCACCTTGTCCAGATCCCTTCCGGACTTTGTACCGCAAAGACGCAGAATCTGACTGTCCACCTCCGCCACAGGGATGTTGATAGTAAACTCCCCTGTTTTATCTAAAAGCTCCTTGGTATATCGGCTCTGGCGCACATAGGCAATAAAGATAGGTTTTCCCCATTGGATGCCTAAAGTACCCCAGCCAATCGTCATGGTGTTTACCTTTTCATTATGGCATGTGGTAAGCAGCACGCCCTTACCCACATTGTCAAGGATCTGGGCAGCGTAGTCAAATACATTTATTTCCTTTTTCATCCTTTTCACCTCATTGCAGATATATACCTTATTATAATAGGGGAATTCATAAAAAACAAGGGAATTTGCATTGACTTTCCCCTAGCATGCGCCTATAATCCATATACATACAAGACAAACCGGGTGAATTGATATGAAAAAATCAGCAATGAAGCAAATATTTACTGATACCCTTCCTGTGTTGGCAGGCTATTTGTTTTTAGGTATGGGCTTTGGCATTTTGCTGCAGGAAGCAGGCTACGGAATCCTATGGGCATTTTTTATGTCCCTTTTTATGTATGCAGGCTCCGGGCAGTATTTAGCCGTTAGCCTTTTGACAAGTCAAGCCTCTCTTGTCAGCACGGTGGTCGCCACACTGCTTGTCAATGCGCGGCACTTATTTTACGGCATTTCTCTGCTGGACGCTTACGCAGAAGCCGGAAAGAAAAAAACCTATATGATCTTCGCCCTGACCGATGAGACCTATTCTCTGGTCACCCAAAGCCGTCCCCCTGTAGGAATCCCCAAAGAGTCTTACTGCTTCTGGGTGTCTGTGCTGGATCACATCTACTGGGTCTTTGGCTGCACCCTTGGCAACTGGGTAGGTGCAGTGGTGCCTATCAGCTTTGAAGGTGTAGAATTCGTCCTCACCGCCTTATTCGTAACGTTGTTTGTAGAGCAGTGGCTTAGCAACAACAATCACCGCCCTGCCCTGATCGGTGTCGGCAGCACTATCTTGTGTCTTTTGATCTTTGGTAAGGAGATCTTCCTGATCCCGGCCATGGTGGCCATTGCTCTGCTGCTGACCATTTCCGGCAAGAACGCAAAGGAGAAAGCTTATGAATAATCTGCACAGCATTCTCATTGTGGCCGTAGCAGCCATCGCTACCATGGCCACCCGGTTTTTGCCCTTCCTGCTTTTCCGGGACAAAGAAAAGACCCCGGGTTGGGTCACTTATTTAGGAAAGGTGCTGCCCTATGCCATTATGGGCATGCTGGTGGTGTACTGTTTTAAAGACACCGCTTTCCTCGAATATCCCTATGGCATTCCGGAACTGCTTAGCTGCGCAGCGGTAGTTTGCGTACATATCTGGAAGCGCAACACCCTGCTTTCCATTGGTGGCGGCACAATTTTTTACATGCTTTTGGTCCAGCTTATTTTTTAACAATTTTTTGCAAAAATGAAACTTTTTTTCTGTAGCGCTTGACATCTGTATAGAAAGCTGATATAATCCCGCAGGCTTGCAAAAACAAGCAAAAAACAAGTATATAACAAGAAACTTTTATTTGGAGGATACACTTATGAAGAAGCTGATTGCTCTGCTGCTGGTTATGGTCATGGCTATGAGTCTGATCGCATGCGGCAACAACGCAAATACCACCACTACCACTACTGAGGGTGCACAGGGCCCTGCCAGCGCTCTGGAACTGCTGGAGACCGTTTGGGCAGCACACGCTGAGGACGAAAAGTTCCCCACCATGGGCGGCGACATGAACAACATGGTCGACAATGCTCCCGGCAAGTACGATCTGGCTGACGAAGGCCTGACCAGCACCCTGCTGATCCCCGCAGAAGAGATCGCCAATGTTGACGAGGCTGCTTCTCTGGTACACGGGATGATGCTCAACAACTTCACCTGCGGTGCATTCCATGTCACCGGCGACGTGAAGGCTTTTGCTGATGCTATGAACACCGCTATCACCAACAACCGTTGGATGTGCGGCATGCCCGAGAAGATGCTGGTTGCCATTGTTGGCGAGTATGTGGTTGCTACCTTCGGTCTGGAGAGCGTGATCACCACCTTCGAAGGCAAGCTGACTGCTGCATACCCCAGCACCGAGATCGCATACAGCGCTGCGATCACCGGCTAATCAAAACAAGCAAGGGCAGTGATTTTTCACTGCCCTTTTCTTTTTTGTTTTTTTGTGGTATCCTATTAGAAACTATTTGCGGAGGTGAATGGATTGCTCTTTTCCAGTATCCCCTTTTTATTCTACTTTTTGCCGGCAGTGCTGGTGTTATATTTCCTCGTGCCGAAAAATCTGAAGAATGCTGTACTTTTGCTCTTTAGCCTGATTTTTTACGCTTGGGGCGAGCCTGTGTATGTATTTTTGATGATCGGCTCTATCCTTTTGTTCTTCTTCTGCGGCATTGCCATTGGAAAAAGCACTACACAAAAAAGAAAGAAGCTTTGGCTAAGTCTGTCTGTGATTATCAGTCTGGCTTTGCTGGCAGTATTTAAATACGCTGATTTTCTGATAAGTAATCTCAATGGCCTTCTGGGCATCCAGATCCCTTTGCTGAAGCTTGCACTTCCCATCGGTATCAGCTTCTACACCTTCCAATGCTTAAGCTATACCGTTGATGTCTACCGAGGCACTGCCCAAGTGCAGAAAAATCTTGTCAGCTTTGGCGCATATGTATCCTTATTCCCTCAGCTGATCGCAGGTCCTATCGTTCGCTATGTAGATGTGGCAAGAGAGCTTGATCAACGCACCCATAGTTGGGAGGATATCCGGCTGGGTCTAAGACGCTTTCTCATTGGACTTGGCAAAAAGATCCTCATTGCCAATCAGTTTGGCCAGCTGACCAATCTTTTCCGGGACTCCGGAGAAAAGTCCGTGCTGTTCTATTGGATCTATGCCATCGCCTTTGCGCTGCATATTTACTTTGATTTCTCCGGCTATTCCGATATGGCCATCGGTTTGGGCCGTGTGTTTGGTTTCCACTTTATTGAGAACTTCAACTACCCCTATCTGTCTAAATCCATTGCCGAATTCTGGCGACGCTGGCATATGAGTCTGGGCAGCTGGTTCCGGGATTATGTGTATATCCCCATGGGCGGCAACCGGGTTCCGAAACTTCGCTGGGTGCTGAACATCCTCACCGTCTGGGCCCTCACCGGCCTCTGGCATGGCGCTGCCTGGAACTTTGTGGTGTGGGGCTTGATGTTTGCTGTGCTGTTACTGGCAGAAAAGTGGATAAGTCGGAGGCCAAGCGGTC
>JAZRCU010000234.1:0-1942 GCA_045659965.1 Faecousia sp. | reverse complement strand
GGGATACCCAGAATTCTAAAAATCGGGGTAAATTCCGCAATGATCAATGCCACAGTACCAATCGCCAAAATGACAGGCAAAGTGCCAAACCACATTTCGAATACATTTTCAAAGCCTTCTTTGAAAAATACCGTAACACTGTGCGCATTCTCCGCCTTCTTCAGCGCCAACTCCATACCGTACTGTGCAGAAGTCTTTCCTTCGGGAATGTCCTCTCGATATGTGGTTTCGGTGTTATAAGTTTCAGGAACTCTGGAAAGCGGCGGCAGCTTGGGAACGATGATCGCAGCAACAATACCTGCTGCTGTGACAATCAGATAGAACGGCAGGAACATATGCTCCAGCCCCACCTGGCTGATAACCACCAAGCTGAAGGTGATGCTTACCGCTGAAAAAGTAGTAGCAACGACAGTTGCTTCTCGCTTGGAATAGAATCCTTCTTCGTACTGCTTGCTGGTAAGCAAGACGCCAATGGAACCATCACCCAACCAGGATGCCACACAGTCCAGCGCGCTTCTGCCCGGCAGATTGAATACCGGTCTCATCAGCTTAATCAGCAAAGCACCGCAGAAGTCCAGCAGACCGTAGTTCAGCAACAATGCCAGCAAAATGCCGGCCAGCAGGAACACGCATACCAGGATGGGAATCAGGTCATTGACCACCAACCCACCGGTAAGCTCTCCGATAATAAATTCCGGACCAATGCCGAAGTAGATCATATTGACGAAGAGAAATCCGACCATACGGATCCAGAACCAAAAACCCTTCACACTAAAAAGAGCGTCCATTTTAGGATTCTTCTTCAAGACAGCAAGCCCCAAAAATTTATGTAGCAGGGTAACAATGGAGCTGATCGAGATTAATAACCATATAATCGTCAAAGTATGGTTACCCATAAGATCCAGCAGTTTATTTGCTGCGATGGCAATCGGGATCGTCAAGTTGCCATTCTGGCTAACCGGAACTACAAAAAGAATTGCACCGATTAGAGAAGGGATCAAAAATTTCCAAAATCGACTGTCTTTCATAACTTTCATAATTTTTATAATCCACCTATGTCCTAATAAATTTAATGCCGTAAAATTCCAACCCTATTAATTTATAACATTTAAGGAAATTAATCAATCAAAATTTACAAATTTTCTAAAATAAATTTGTTATGCATAAAACAGCCATGCGCTTCAACGCATGTCTGCTGTGTATGTTGCCTGTTCTATCAGACAAATTGAAATCGGTTTACGCTAATTCATTTTTTAGCCGCAAAATCCTATGCTCAATCTCGCTTATGATTTTCTTAAACTCTTCATCGGATTTCCCGGTAGGGTCTTCAAGTCCCCAATTATCATCAAATGCTCTTCCAATAAAAGGACAGCCCACATTGCATCCCATAGAAATTGCAACATCAGGATCCGGAATATCTGCAATCAGTTTCGAATGCTGGGTTAGCTCCATATCAATCCGATACAGTTCTTTCATAATTCTGACGGCATCTTGATTGATTTTGGGTTTTGTTTCCGTTCCGGCAGAATAAGATTCAAACACATCTGCTGCCAAATGTTTTCCCAATGCTTCGGCAATCTGACTGCGACAGGAATTATGAACACAAATAAAAGCTACCTTTTTCTTTGCCTTTTGGTAAAATGGGCACTCATTCTGTAGGCACTGGTTGTTTAGGTGAGAACGGGAACAGATGATTTCATCCAGTTCCATTTCAATGCCCAATCTTTCCCTTGTGAAATGAACCGCTTCTATGGCGGCGAGATACGAATCTCTTTTACAGCAGCGAGGCCCTCCGTTTTTGCCTATCGCATCCAATGCTTTTGCTGTCATTTGATTGGAATGCCCCCATGCCTCTTTTGCCAATGGTGTAGCCTTTAATGCAATCGAAACATACATTCCTGCGCTAACACCTGCGCCACAAGCACCCCAAAATCCACAGGCA
>JAZRCU010000233.1:0-1717 GCA_045659965.1 Faecousia sp. | reverse complement strand
CATCTCCGGATCATTGTTAATGAGCTTGGAGATTCGGTTGATATAGCGGATAATGGCCTTAGCCCGGGCATAGCCGGGGGCGGACTTTGCGCCAAAGAGGAACACAGTAGGCTGGAAGTCCGGCAGACTGCCCTCTTTCAGGCGGAAGTAAATATCCATAATAGACAGGGCGTTCAGCAGCTGCCGCTTATACTCATGCAGACGCTTGACCTGAATATCGAACACAAAGTCCGGATTCAGCTTTACACCCTCGTTCTTTTCCACGATCTGGCAAAGCTGCTCTTTTTTCAGCCGCTTGACCGCATTGAACTGCCGCACCATGTCATCGTCGATCATGGGCTTCAGCTTTGCCAGCCGATCCAGATCAGCCAAGAAATCGCCGCCGATGCGGTACTTGATCAACTGGGTCAGCTCCGGGTTACACAGACCCATCCAGCGACGGGGAGTAACGCCATTGGTCTTGTTCTGGAAGCGGTCAGGGAATGCCTGATACCAATCCCGGAAACAATCGTCCTTCAAGATCTGGGAGTGGATCTCCGCCACACCATTGACATATTTACCCACGTAAACGCTGAGGTTTGCCATGTGCACAATGTCATCGCGAATGATAAACAGGTTGGGGTGGCTCTTTTTCAGCTTATCGTCAATGCGGCAGATAATATCTACGATCTCCGGCACAACGCTGCGCAGCAGATCCAAAGGCCACTTCTCCAAGGCCTCGCCCATAACGGTGTGGTTGGTGTAGGAGAAGGTCTTTTGGGCGATCTCAAAGCTTCTGTCAAAGTCCATGCCCTCGTTCATCAGCAAGCGGATCAGCTCAGGAATAGACATGGCCGGGTGGGTGTCGTTCAGCTGCACCGCATAGAAGTCTGCAAAGTGGCTCATATCTGTGCCGTGGGCAGACTTATACACACGCATAATATCCTGCAAGGAGGCAGAAGAAAGCACATACTGCTGCTTGATACGCAGGCGCTTACCCTCCCATGTAGAGTCATTGGGGTAAAGAACACGGGTAATGTCCTCTGCCTTATTCTTCTGGGTCAGGGCGCGGAGGTAATCCTGATCGTTAAAGGCATTAAAATCCAGTTCTTCCTCGGCTTCGCACTGCCACAGACGCAGAGTGCCGATGTTGTTTGTGCCATAACCGATCACCGGTACATCATAGGGCACAGCCAGCACAGTATGGTCAGGGAAAGAAACCTTGACTGTATGGTTATATCTGCGGTAAGACCAAGGATCACCGAATTTTGCCCAATCGTCAGCTGCTTCGATCTGGCTGCCGTTGGCATCAAAGCGCTGCTTAAACAGACCGAAACGATACCGCAGGCCGTAACCGGACAGAGGAATATCGGTGCTGACAGCGCTGTCTAAGAAGCAGGCTGCCAGACGGCCCAGACCGCCATTACCCAAAGCCGCATCTTCCACATCCTCCAGCACAGCCAGATCTACACCATGCTCTGCAAAGATCTGCTTCATTTCATCCAGAATACCCAGATTGTACAGATTGGAATATACCAACCGACCGATCAGATACTCGGCAGAAATATAATAGGCCTTTCTCTGGTGCATCCGCTGTTTTTTGCAGTTGCTCCAAGTCTCGCTGATGGACATCATCACCGCAGTACCCAATGCCTCATGCAGTTCCTGAGGGGTGGCTTCCTTCAAGGACACGTCGTAGGTATACTTCAGGTGGGCCTGTGTCATCTTCAAAATATTC
>JAZRCU010000232.1:0-6824 GCA_045659965.1 Faecousia sp. | reverse complement strand
AGGATCACATACTCCTGAGGAACACCGGTTTTTTCAAAAATCTTTTCAGCAGCGCTTAAGAAGATAGGCCGGGGCATATCCTTCATATCCATATGAAACAGCAGCGCTACAGTTTCACCATCAGAAACTGCGGTACAGGTGGCATACAGGGGGTCACGCACTTCATCTGCGTTCCAGCCTCCACCCATCATAACAGGAACCTGGGGAGACATATCGGCTCTGCCGTGACCTACAGTAAACCCTTGGGGAAGGGGAAATTTTAAATCTTTCATAAGGTCCTCCTTGTGTTTTTATTCTTATCTTTATTTTACCATATCTGCCAGGTAAATGCAATCTGTTTACGGACCGAAAAATTAGAAGGATGCCGCAAAGTAGGGGAAATAAAATAGGAAAATACTGTAAAATATTACAATATTATCCAAAAATGGAATAAATGATTGGAAAAAGCGAGCCCAAAAGTAGTATAAAATCAAATTTTTGTGTTGCAATTTACATATGGATTTGTTATAATGAGACATATGCTCTGGAAAGGAGTCGTGATTTATGACAAGAAAAATTGGCTGTTTTTTAATGGCTATGCTTATATGTGTTTCCTTGATTTTTTGCGTAATGCCTACTGCGCAGGCATCTGAACTGATGCATGCCAGCGAGGATGCAATACGAATTTTGAAATTGGAGGAGGGCTTTAGCAGTACTCCTTATTGGGATTATGCACAATGGACTGTTGGCTATGGCACAAAGTGCCCGGACGATAAGCTGGAAGAATATAAACAAAATGGTATTACAGAAGAAGCAGCCGAGCAGTTGCTGCAGGAGTTTGTTGCTCGCTTCGAAGGAGAATTATTAAAGTTTATCAATAAAACCGGCGTTCAGCTCAATCAAAATCAGTTTGATGCGCTGCTGCTGTTCTCCTTTAATTGCGGCTCTTCCTGGATCTATGATGCCAACGGATTGTTGTATCAGACAATCGTTTCCGGCGCCACCGGAAGCGCGCTGATCAATGCCCTCAGTAGATGGTGTAATGCCGGCGGCGAGATAAAAACATTCTTGCTGCGCAGACGTCTCAGCGAGGCAAATATTTACTTAAACGGACAATATGACCAGACACCTCCGGAGAATTTTGGATATGTGTTGTATGATGCCAACGGAGGCTTGGCAAACCCCAATGTGCAAGGCTTTGATACAACAGAAACACCTGCGATCATTCCTACTGCTACTTATGTGGGTTATACCTTTGATGGTTGGTATACAGAAAAGGTCGGCGGTACAAAGATGACCAATCTGGATGCCACAGTAAAAAATAAGCGCCTGTACGCCCGTTGGAAAGATGCAGAAGGAAATGTACCTGAGCAGAATGTGACCGGGGTAGAGATTACTGTTACCGCAAATTTGGTAAATCTGCGGAAAGGTCCGGGCACATCCTATGGTGTGATCGGCTCTGCCAATACAGGGGACAAGCTTACGATTACCGAAACAAAGCAAGAGGGCACCTATCTTTGGGGAAATTCCTCCAAGGGTTGGATCTGCTTGAAATATACTAACTATGATCTGGTGAGTGCACCGGCAGCACCGGTAGCACCGCAGCCCCGTATGGGTACTATCAAGGTTAACGATGCCCTTCGTGTGCGCAGTGGTCCTAGCACCGGATATTCTGTTGTAGGATATTTGAAAAATGGTGATCGGGTGCAGATATTAGAGCAGCAAACCGTGGGCAGCATGATTTGGGGCAAGATCGACAAGGGCTATATTAGTATGGACTATGTCCAGTTAGACCCGGAGAAGGAACCTGAGAAAACTCCTGAACTGGAGCCTACAGGTCCTGAAACTACTGTGCCTCCCACTACACAGCCTCCTGTAACAGAACCTCCTGTTACAGAACCTCCTGTTACAGAGCCGCCTGTTGTGGAAACGACACCGACACCTGCACCGGAAACTTCTACATGGACAGGTACTGTAAATGTCAGCGATTACCTGCGTATTCGCAGCGGCCCCAGCACTCAGGACAAAGTGGTGGGTTACCTCTATCCGAAGGAAAAGGTGACCATTACCCAGCAAACTACTTCCGGCAGTATGACTTGGGGTAAGATCGACAGAGGCTGGATCAGCATGGACTATATTCTGCTTGATAAGCAGCAGAATCAACAGCAAGCGCAGCAGACACTTACAGGTACTGTAAAGGTCAGCGATCTTCTGCGTGTACGTACAGGCCCAAGCACCTCTTATGCGGTGGCTGGATATCTGAAAAACGGCGCAAAAGTCACCGTTACGGAGACCAAAACTGTGGGCAGTACCACTTGGGGTAAGATTTCTAATGGCTGGATCAGCTTGGACTATGTAAAGCTGGACAATCAGCAGACACAGACACAGCCACAGAAGCAAACCAAGACTGTGACAGCAGATTGCCTCCGGGTCCGCAGCGATGCCGGCACCGGCTATCAGATCGTAGGGTATTTGTATAGCGGCAGCAAGGTGGAGATCGTGGAAACAAAAATGGTGGGCAGCACCACTTGGGGCAAGATCTCCAAAGGCTGGATCAGCATGGATTATGTAAAATAATGAAAATCCGCTATCGGTTTTCCGATAGCGGATTTTTTTACATTGCGAATTTAGAACTTGCTTGCATGCTTTTTCTGGTGCATGCGTTAGGATCGGGAGAGGTTTTGTCCTCATAAGTTCTGACAGTCAGTTCCCGGATAGTGGGGATGCCGATCTTACAATCTCCATCATGCCAGCCTTCCCAGTAGCCTTGCTCCAGAATTTTTCTTTCTTGTAAAATCTGATCCAGCGCAGCAAGGGCTGCATCTTTTGCCAAGGTCATATCCTCTTTGTTTTGAGCAAAATACATTTTATGTACATTTACAAGCCAACGGGTCAGCTCCATCATGTAGAGCGTTTCGAATTTTAAGTACTGCTGGAAATACAGTTTTGCCTCTTGAGGAAGCTTATCTTCCGCAGCACACAATCTTTCATAAAGGGCCTGCCAATTTGCAAGACTCTCATAGATGGATTTTTCAAAAGCCGCCTCATCTACTGCAAATAAAAGATCCAGCATCATGCGTCTGCCGGCATAGCGCAGATATCCGTCAGTCATTACAAATTCCGGGAAGGGAAGCTCACCGTAATCATAATAATCCAGCTCAATACGAGCGTAGCGATCCAGCTTGTCCCGGTCGTTTACAGCGCCCAAGGCGTCATAGTAAGCGCAGGTCAGCTCCTTCATCAGGGGTGCAGCGTCACCATAAAGGGTCTGCATTAAGTAGTCAAAAATAGCATCGGGGTCTAACTGATCTGCGTTTTGCAGCAACAGAGCGTTAAACCATGCGGAATAGTGGAGGGGACGAACATTGGAAACATTCAAAATGGAGTATTCCAAGGAGTTGAATTTCTTTGCCTGCTGGTAGGTATACACCAGCTTGCGAATGTCGCAGCATTCAGCAAGATGCGGACCTTCTACCCAGAAAGCTACATGGGGGTAAACGCCATATTTTACACCGGGGAGTCTGGGCACTTCAAAGAAAGCCCGGCTCAGCATCTGGGTGTAGCCCAGATCGGAGAAAATGACCATGGTGTTTTGCGGTAGCTGCAGATCTCCTGTGCGGTAAAGGGCAGAGGTTTCCACCCACAAAGTGGCGGTGGAAGCAAAATTGCGATGACCCAGAACAGAGGCAATGATCTCATACTGAGCCCGAATGGCATCGGTAATGATTCGGCCCCGGGAAGCGTCGTCAGTAGGAACATTGGGATCGACCTTCCAAATGGCTTGGTCACCTTTGCCTCGCAGACCCAGCTGCCAGACAATGCGATCGCCATAGACTGCCCACTTTTCGATATAGTGCCGCCAAATCTGCTTCATGCGGTCAGGATTGGTGACAAAAGAGGGGGTTTCTTCGGTATCACCGTGGGCTCTGATGTATTTTTCTGCGGTGAAATAGGATACGCCTACAGGCTCAACGTGGTGCTGACTAACATACATGCCTCTGCGCACGCAAAGGTCTACCAGCGCAGCCTCCGGGGGGTTACAGATGTCGATGAGGGAAGCAGGAATGATCAAATTCATTTCCATACGCAAAGCTACTTCCAACACCATGTTCAAAACCTCGGGGTTTAATACCTTGCGGTAGAACATCATATCCAGCTCTCGTACACCGCCCTGATGCTTAAAATCACCCAGCAGGTCCTCGTCGTTAATAAACCAACCACGGAAACGGACAGTCCGGGGCTTGGAGGTATATACAGTTTCGATAAGCTCTAAGGCTTCCTTCTTTACAGGATATCGCTCTGCCAGGCGGTAAATCGGCATAAAACCAAGCTGTCGGTTAGAAAATGCGTAAATGCCGTAGATTGTGCCCAAAATGTCGGAGCCGGTGATGGTGATGTCGCTTTCGCTGATTTCCACCCGGTACTGCTCCGGGGTATCGCTGGAAACTGTTTTGATAACAATGGCAGGAGAGGACGCCGGGGTAGTTGCAATGGGAAATCCATCTTCCTTGCCGGAAAGATAACGCAAATTATCTTGCAGATCTGTAGCCGCCATTACGATGGCTTCGTCTGCACCGGGGGCAAGAACAATGGAAATATCTTTTGTTAAGTCATAAAGTTTCATTTGTTATTGTTCTCCTTTAACCTAGAAAATAGCCCATTGCCAACATCAAGCAAAATCCAGCCAGCAGAGCATAAGTCACGCCCTGGGCATCGTTGTGGTGAGTTTCGGGGATCATTTCGTCACTGATTACATAAAGCATAGTGCCGCCGGCAAATGCCAGAGCGAAGGGTAGGATGGCAGCGCTGACGGATACGGCAAAATAACCTAAAAATGTACCAATTACTTCCACTACACCGGTGGCGGCAGCGCATAGGAATGTCTTTTTGGGGCTAATGCCTGCGGCCAGCATAGGTCCAATAATTACCATGCCTTCGGGGATATTTTGCAGCGCGATACCGGCAGCAATGGTCAAGGCCTGGGCATTGTTGCCACCGCCAAAACCAACGCCTGCAGCAATGCCTTCGGGAAGATTGTGAATGGCAATTGCCATGACAAAAAGCAGAACCTTGTTAAGTTTGTTAGCGTTTTCGGGGTGCGCCTCTTGCTCTGCACCTGCCAGTCGGTGCAGGTGGGGAACGAGCTTGTCTAACACGTTGAGAAATAGCGCGCCCAGAACAATGCCCACAATGGTGGTTGCCAGAGGGGCAGACCCGTCATATTCCAAAGAGGGCATGATCAGCCCGGTGATGGCCGCACATAGCATAATGCCGGCTGCAAAAGACAGCACCATATCACTGAAACGATGGGATATTTTCTTAAATAAAAAGCCTAATACTGAGCCAAAAACTGTGGCAGCGCCAACACCCAGTGCAGTCAATAATACGATGGGCATATACTCATCTCCTTTTGCCATCATTATATACATAAAAGAAGCCTGTGTCAATTTAGAAAATCTTATAGAAAACAGGCAGAAAGTGTCTGTCAACACTTGATTTTTTAGGGGATTATCGGTATAATAAATTGATTTGTTATAACTATTTTGTAAGAGGTAGTATTGTGTATTTAAAAGCATTGGAAGTACAGGGCTTTAAGTCCTTCCCGGATAAGACCGTGATCCGCTTCGGTGCGGATATCACCGCCATCGTTGGACCCAACGGCTCCGGTAAATCGAATATCTCTGACGCGATCCTTTGGGTTATGGGCGAACAGAGCACCAAGACTCTTCGTGGCGCGAAAATGGAGGACGTGATCTTTGGCGGCACACAGAAGCGTGCTGCCGTGGGGTTTGCGGAAGCTACGTTGATTTTGGATAACGCAGATCGTGCCCTTTCTTATGATGCTGATGAGGTGTCTGTGACCCGTCGGTATTACCGCAGCGGTGACAGCGAGTACTACATCAACCGTCAGACTGCCCGTTTGCGTGATATCCACGAGATGTTTATGGATACCGGTCTGGGCCGTGAGGGTTATTCCAACATCGGTCAGGGCCGTATTGACGAGATTTTGTCCTTGAAGAGCGGTGACCGCCGTGAGATCTTTGAAGAGGCGGCCGGTATTTCCAAATACCGTCACCGCAAGGAAGAGACCGAGCGGAAGCTTGCACATACTGAAGATAACCTGCTGCGAATTGGTGACAAGGTTTCTGAACTGGAACTGCAACTGGATCCTTTGAAGCAGCAGTCTGAAAAGGCTAAGCGCTATCTGGAGTTCAAGGAAGAGCTGCAGGGTGTAGAAGTGGCGGTGTGGCTGGATACTTTGGAAAAGCTGTCCCAGACTGCGAAGAAGGCAGAAGAGGACTATGCTTCTGCATCCTTTGTGTTGCAGCAGGCCCATGAGGATCTGGATAAGTTGTATGCCAAGTCTGAGCAGATGGGCGCAAGCTTGCGGCATCGGGATGAGGAGCTGGAGAGCATCCGTGTTCAGGTCAGCTTCCTGGAGGCCACCCACCAGCAGTTAGACGGCCAAATGGCGGTCTATCGCAGCAATGTGGAAAACAACGAGGGCAATATTGCCCGTATTGAAGAAGAACTGCAGGGTCAGCAGGATCGCAGCGGCGGCATTGCGGCCCAGATGGAGCAGGCTAAGGTCAGAATTGCAGAAATTGAAAAGGATCTGACACAGAAACGCAGCGCTCAGGAGCAGTTGCAGCAGCAGATGACAGAGCTGACTGCCAACGCCCAGGGTATTACCCGGCAGTTTTTGCAGCTGCAAAGCAAGCAGAGTAATTTAACTGCGGATATTGCAGGCAGACAGGCAGATATCCGTGGTCTGGAAACAGCCCTGGAAGAAAACGCCCAGCGTCTGACCCAGCTAAACAGCGATCTGCAGGCAGGCGCAGCCC
>JAZRCU010000231.1:0-4076 GCA_045659965.1 Faecousia sp. | reverse complement strand
ACAGAAGCGCTACGGTCTGACACGTTTCTGGTGTCTGTAATGATGGTCAATAACGAGACCGGCGCAGTGATGCCGATTAGCCAGATGGCAAAGCTGATCAAAAAGCGCTGTCCGGATGCCATCTTCCACACCGATGCCGTGCAAGGTTTTTTGAAAGTGCCGTTCCAAGCAAAATCCCTAGGCGCAGATCTGATCAGCATCTCCTCACATAAGGTACATGGTCCAAAGGGTGCAGGCGCTTTGTATATCAGCCCTCGGCTAAAGTCCTTCCCTGCCTTTATGATCGGTGGCGGACAGGAAAACAATTTCCGCAGCGGCACGGAAGCCACTCCGGCTATTGCAGGCTTCGCAGCTGCCTGTGAAGCAGGCAAGCAAACATTCCTTACCGATATTGCCAAAGAGAAAGAATTGCTATCTTACTTGATAGAAGCTATGGAGCAAACTCCGGGTGTTCTTGTGAATGGTCAACACGCAGCGCCCCACATCCTCTCTCTGGCTATCCCGGGTATTCCAACCCAGAACATTATCAATATCTTACAGGATGCCGGTATCTGTGTGTCTGCCGGCTCTGCTTGCGCAAAAGGACACCGCAGCCATGTAATGACTGCCATGGGTTTATCCCCGGAAGCAATCGACGGCTCTTTCCGTGTCTCCTTGTGCAAAGACACCGCAAAAGAAGAAATAGATGCGCTGATTGCCTGTATTCAAAAAGACATTCTGCCCAGAGTCAGATAAATAAAAAACGGTACTTGTTTTCACAAGTACCGTTTTTTATTTAGGATAATTGGGCAATCAATGCATCGCCAAAGTCCTTACAAGTGACACCGGTTTCCACCGCCACCTGCAAGGTGCAGTTATTGAGCCCATTTTCCAGCGTTCCTGCAATCTGGCCAAAGCCAATATGCTGAAGCATCAGCACCGCCGCCCGGAGAATGCTGGTGGGATTTGCATAATCCCCAAGGCCAGCCACGATCAGGCGAGGTCCTCTACCATGGATCGCCACAACCATAGCATATCGATCACCAATATTCGCACTACCAGCAGAGCCTACACCACCCTGAATCTGGGCTGCTTCGTCTGTGAGGATATCACCATACAAGTTCGGCAGCAGGAACACCTGGAAGCCGCTGCGGATATTCTTGTCAATGAGATTTGCCGCCATAATATCCACATACCAGTCATCAACATTCAAGCCGGGGAATTCTGCTGCAACCTCATGGGCAATTTCTGTGAACTTGCCATCGGTTTTCTTCATGATGTTGGCCTTTGTAACCACAGACACCCTGTCCTTGCCATTCTGCGCTGCATAGTTCATAGCCGCCCGGGCAATTCGACGAGTACCCAGATCTGTTGTAACCTTAAAGTCGACCGCCATGCCGGGCAAATTCAAGCCGCGGCTACCCAGCACGTACTCGCCCTCTGTATTCTCCCGGAAGAAGATCCAATCGATCCCCTCCTCCGGAACAGATACAGGACGCACATTTGCATACAAGTCCAACGCTCTGCGCAGAGCCACGTTGGCGCTTTCCATTGTTCCGCCCATAGGTGTCTGGGTCGGACCTTTCAGAAGCACATCGCATGCCTTGATCTGATCCAACACATCGTCGGGCAACGTCTTGCCTTTAGCCTGACGATTTTCAATGGTCAAACCGTTCACCTGACGCAATTCCACTTTACCGGAAGCCAGCTCATCCTTTAAAAGCTGCTCCAGAACTCTCTTGGCCTGAGCCATGATGATCGGTCCAATACCGTCACCATCTACCAAGCCAATGACAATGGTTTCCTTCTTGGAAAAATCCACAGGAGTCTGATTCATTTTCGCCAGCCGGTTTTGCTGGTCCTCTAACAATGTGCGAAATTGGGCACATGCCAAATCTAACTGATTCACAGTCCGCCCTCCTTTGTATAGTTGAGTAAGCCACTCTTGGTCAAAATTGCCTGTTGCCGGGCAGTAAAATCGCAAGAAAGTTTCACATGCAAGTCTTTATTTTCCACATATAGATCCAAAGAGCCTTCAGCCATACCCTTAGAAATATCAGACAACACCAAAGTATCTGCCTGATCAATTAAATCGTAATCCTCAGGATTTACAAAGGTAAGGGGCAGGATACCAGCGTTAATCAAGTTCGCGGCATGGATACGGGCAAAGCTCTTTGCCACCACGCAACGAATGCCTAAGTACATAGGAACGAGGGCCGCATGTTCACGGGAAGATCCCTGACCATAGATACTGCCGCCAATCACGATGGCATCCCCTGCTGCCTTCGCGCGGGCCGGGAATTCCGGATCACATACTTCAAAGCAGAACTGGGACAAGAAAGGAATATTGGAACGGTAAGGCAAAATTTTCGCACCGGCAGGCATGATATGGTCGGTGGTGATATTGTCGCCCACCTTCAAAACAGCCTGTGCCTTTAAAACTTCCGCAAAAGGCTTTGCCTTGGGAAACTCCTTGATATTCGGTCCGCGAAGCACCTGCACCTCGCTGCCATCCTCTGCAGGAGGCAGTACACCGGAGTCATCCACTAAGAAAGTTTCTGGCAGCACAACAGGAGCAATGGGATCTAAGGTGGTAGGATCTGTAATAAATCCAGTCAAAGCAGAGGCAACCGCTGTTTCCGGAGAGACCAGATATACCTGCCCGTCCCGGGTGCCGCTTCTGCCGGTGAAATTCCGGTTGAAGGTACGAAGGCTCACACCACCGGAATTGGGAGAGAAGCCCATGCCGATACAAGGACCGCAAGCGCACTCCAGTAGCCGCGCACCGCTGGAAAGGATATCTGCCAAAGCACCGCATTGGCTGAGCATTGTCAGCACCTGACGAGAGCCGGGAGATACAGACAAGCTGACACCGGGGGCAATGGTTTTACCCTTAAGCATTGCAGCTACCTTCAAAAGGTCCTGCAAGGAAGAATTGGTACAAGAGCCAACACAAACCTGGTCTACCTTTACATCAGAAAGGCTGGAAACAGGTACAACATTGTCCGGGCTATGGGGACATGCAATCATAGGCTCCAGCGTAGACAAATCAATTTCGATGATCTGTGCATACTTGGCATCTTCATCTGCAAACACAGGGGTGAAATCATCTTCTCGGCCTTGGGCTGCCAAAAAAGCCTTTGTCACCTCATCAGCAGGGAAAATAGATGTGGTAGCGCCCAGCTCTGTGCCCATATTAGTGATGGTAGCACGTTCCGGAACAGTCAAGGTTTTTACACCGGGGCCGCACCACTCCATCACAGCGCCAACGCCGCCCTTAACAGAAAGCCGACGCAGCAGTTCCAAGCTCACATCCTTTGCTGTTACATAGGGACGCAGCTTACCTGTCAAATAGATACCATACACCTTAGGCATGGTAATATAGTATGCACCGCCACCCATGGCAACCGCAACGTCCATACCGCCAGCACCAAAGGACAGCATACCTAAGCCGCCTGCAGTGGGAGTATGGCTATCAGAGCCAATAAGAGTCTTGCCGGGCTTGCCAAAACGCTCTAAATGTACTTGGTGGCAAATTCCGTTGCCGGGGCGAGAAAAATGGACGCCATGTTTTGCTGCCACAGTCTGCAAATAACGGTGGTCATCTGCATTTTCAAAACCGCATTGTAGAGTATTGTGATCTACATAAGCGATACTGAATTCTGTTTTCACTCTGGGAATTCCCATGGTTTCAAATTCCAAGTAGGCCATAGTGCCAGTGGCATCTTGGGTCAGTGTTTGGTCAATTTTCAAGGCGATCTCCTTGCCGGGGATCATCTCCCCACCCAGAAGATGCGCTTCGATCAATTTTTCAGTAATTGTCTTACACATTATTCTCAAACCTTCCCATCATGTTTTCTTTTGCGTTGGAAATATGTTTTACCATCAGCTCCGATGCCAACTCTGCATCCCCGGAGCAAATGGCATCCGCAATAGCTTTATGCTCCTGGACAGATTTTTCCAGCCGCTTGGGATCTTCAATAGAGGCTCTGCGGTAGCGCAAGGTTTTATGATGCAGCTGATAAAGCATATCGCGAATCACTGTGCGGTCACTCAAATCATAGATCAGATCATGGAACTGATCGTCAGTTTTACGC
>JAZRCU010000230.1:0-2682 GCA_045659965.1 Faecousia sp. | reverse complement strand
TCTATTCCCAGCAGCGGCAGCAACAACTGCGTTGGGTGTTATTTGCAAATGGCAGACCCCGTCAACTATATCGCAACGGCGCAAAAAAGAAAACCGCCGGAGAAATTTCCGGGGTATTGCAGACCGTTTTGTTCTGTCCGGAAGATCTTATGGTGCTAAAAGCCGGATCTTCTGCCCGGCGGCGGTTGGGGGATAATGCCCTGTGCCAGCTGCGGCCCAATTATGAGGCAGCTTTAGCAGAATATCAGCGGCTTTTGGAGCAGAAAAACCGGATTTTAAAGGATCGGTTTGAAAATCCCGGTCTTTTGGAAATTTTGCCGGAGTATAATCAGCGGCTTTGCCAAGTGGGCGCGTTGCTGCTCTCCTATCGGGCAAGATTTTATGAAGGTCTGGGTAAAGCTGCAAAAAAATATCATCAGCAATTTTCCGGCGGCGCAGAGGATTTTGTTCTGGAATACAAAACCGTATCCACAGTAAAAGATCCCTTTGCTCCGGTGAGTCAGCTGACAGAGGATCTGCAGGAACACTTAGAAAGCCACTACCGGGCAGAATTGGAAAGCTGCCAATGTTTGACCGGACCTCACAAGGATGATTTTGAAGTATCTCTTTCCGGGATCAGCTTAAAATCCTTTGGCTCTCAAGGGCAGGTCCGAACCAGCGCCATCAGCTTAAAGCTTGCCCAACGGGAACTGATGGCAACCCAGTCCGGCCAGATGCCGGTGCTGCTGTTAGATGATGTTTTGTCCGAGCTGGATCCCGGACGGCAGGACTTTGTCTTAAATCAAATTACAGAAGGACAGGTGTTTATCACCTGTTGTGAACCCGGACGGTTTACCACTCTGGGTAATACGATACAAATCAAAAAAGGCGCCTTGGAAGAGATCACCCATTTATCCAAGGCAAAGCAATAGGAGGACACAAAATGTCTGACGAAACCAAGGTAACACAAGAATATGGCGCGGAACAAATCCAGGTGCTGGAAGGTCTGGAAGCTGTCCGTAAGCGCCCCGGTATGTATATCGGCTCTACCTCTTCTTCGGGTCTGCACCATCTGGTGTATGAGATCGTGGATAACTCCATTGACGAAGCTTTGGCCGGTTACTGTAAGCATATCACTGTCACCATTAACCCCGGCAACTCCATTACGGTTACCGACGATGGCCGTGGTATCCCTGTAGATATTCAGGCCCAGACCGGTAAGCCTGCGCTGGAAGTCGTCTTTACTGTGCTGCATGCCGGCGGTAAGTTTGGCGGCGGTGGTTATAAGGTCTCCGGCGGTCTGCATGGCGTGGGCGCTTCTGTTGTAAATGCTCTGTCTGAATGGCTGATGGTCCGTGTGCATAAGAACGGTAAGATCCATGAGATGAAGTTTGCCCGGGGTCACATTACCCAGCCTATGACCATTGTTGGCGACACTGACAAAACCGGTACCGAGGTCACCTTCCAGCCCGACCCGGAGATGTTTGATGAAGTTGTCTATAGCTACGATATTTTACATGATCGTATGCGTGAAGAAGCCTTCTTAAATGCTGGCCTTTCCATTTCTATTACCGATGCACGGCAGGAGCCTGCGGTTTCTGACTCCATGTGCTACGAGGGCGGTATCCGGGAGTTTGTCACTTGGACAAACCGGCATAAGACACCTCTGCATAACGATGTGATCTATATGGCAGGATCTAAGGGAAGTCGGATCGTAGCCATGTCGTTCTGTGAGCCAAGGAGTTGGAACCCTGGATTGTCTTCCTAAGACCGCTTGGCCTCCGACTTATGTGCTACGAGGGCGGTATCCGGGAGTTTGTCACTTGGACAAACCGGCATAAGACCCCTTTGCATAACGATGTGATCTATATGGCAGGCTCTAAGGGTGATGCTTCTGCGGAGATCGCAATTCAGTATAATGACGGCTTTAACGAGTCTATGCAGTCCTTTGCCAACGATGTGCGCACCCCGGAAGGCGGTATGCACGAAACAGGCTTTAAAACTGCCTTGACCCGTGTGCTTAATAACTACGGTGTGAAAAACGGCGTGATCAAGGGCGATGATAAGGTCTCCGGCGAGGACTGCCGGGAAGGCATCACCGCGGTGATCTCTGTGAAGCTGACCGATGCCCAGTTTGAAGGCCAGACCAAGGCAAAGCTTGGCAATGCCTACATCCGTACCTTGGTGGATCAGATCGTCAACGAGCAGCTGGCCACCTATTTTGAAGAACATCCCCAGACCGCAAAGATCATTCTGGAAAAGGCAATGATGGCAAACCGGGCAAGAGAAGCAGCCCGGAAGGCAAGAGAGTCTATCCGTCGTAAGACCGGTCTGGAATCCGGCCAGATGCCTGATAAGCTGCAGGATTGTAACGAGCGCGACCCCAGCCTCTGCGAAATTTACATCGTCGAGGGTGACTCCGCTGCCGGCTCTGCCATCCAAGGCAGAGACTCCCGTTTCCAAGCGATTTTAGCTATGTGGGGTAAAATGCTCAACGTGGAAAAGGCCAGAGCCGATAAGATCTACGGCAACGATAAGCTGTATCCGCTTATCGTGGCTTTGGGCGGTGGTATCGGCGAGGAGTTCGATATTGAAAAGCTGCGCTACCACAAAGTCATCATCATGTCCGATGCGGACGTGGATGGTGCCCATATCCGTACCCTGCTTCTGACCTTCTTCTTCCGTTATATGCGTCCTATGATC
>JAZRCU010000229.1:0-2576 GCA_045659965.1 Faecousia sp. | reverse complement strand
AAGCAACCACACCGGCGACCAGGTTGGCGTCAGCGTTGAGAACTTCAGCCGTCTGCGCCGTGACCCCTATGCCGTTAAGGACAATCTGCGGATTATGGACGTGGATACTGCTATCGAGGGAGCTAAGTACTTCAAGTTCTTCGGCGGCGGTGCTATGGTTGAGCAGACTCCCATCGGTGTTGGCCGTAACATGGATCATCTGGTCCGTATCTCCAAGGAGTCTGGCGTACATATCATCCCCTCCACCTCTTTGTACACTGACGATGCAATCCCCGAGCCTTGGTTCAGCGCCTCTGCACAGGAAGTTGCAGACCTGTTCATCAAGGAACTGACTGTCGGCATTGACGACACCGATATCAAGGCTGCTATCATCGGCGAGATCGGCACCAGCATGCCCATCACCGATGCAGAGTGGAAGTCTCTGGAAGCTGCTGCCATTGCTCACAAGGCCACCAATGCACCTATCTCCGTCCACATCTACCCCTGGGGTACTGTGGGTCTGGACGTTGTGGATTTCCTCACCGGCAAGGGTGTTGCTCCCGAGAAGATCTGTATCTGCCACATTGACGTGCAGTTCGACGTTGACTACATCCGTCAGCTTCTGAAGAAGGGCGTTTACGTTGAGTTCGATAACTTCGGTAAGGAGTTCTTGATGGACGAAAATCCCGAAGGTTTTGGCGGCGGCGCATTTGCACAGGATTACGAGCGCGTTCTGGTGATGAAGACCCTGTGTGACGAAGGTTGGGCAAAGCAGATCCTGCTGTCCAACGACATCTGCCTGAAGGTCCTGCTGCACCGCTACGGCGGCCCCGGCTACGACCATCTGCTGCGTAACATCCTGCCTCTGATGAAGAAGCTGGGTATTAAGGAAGAAGACATCACTCAGATGCTGGATGTTAACCCCGCACAGTTCTTGGAGTTCTAAGGAAACTAGCATATGAAATTAGAATTTGGTTACGGCAACACCACCCAAACCGTGGTGTTGCCCGACGAAAATGTTATGGGTGTTTTGGTTTCTAACGAAATGACCCATGCCCGGGGCGGCGCAGATGCGGTAAAATACGCCTTAGAAAACCCCATTGGCGCAGCACCTCTGGAGCAGCTGGCTAAGCCCGGACAGAAGATCGTCATTGTCACCAGTGACATCTCCCGTCCCTTGCCCAGCTACGATGTTGTGCCTTCTGTGCTGGAGCGGCTGTTCGCTGCCGGCTGCAAAAAAGAGGACATCACGCTGGTTTTTGGTCTGGGCTCTCACAGACCCCACACCGAAGAGGAAATGCGTCACTTAGTTGGCGACTATACCTTTGAGACCATCTGCTGCATGGACTCTACCCCTAACGACTGCGTCCACATGGGCACCACCTCCCGTGGCACTCCCGTGGATATCACCCGTGTTGTGGCAGAAGCTGACTTCCGGATCGCTTTGGGTAACGTGGAATTTCACTACTTTGCCGGCTACTCCGGCGGTGCAAAAGCATTAATGCCCGGTGTTTCCACCCCGCAGGCCATCCAGTGCAACCATCGGCTCATGGTAGACGAAAATGCCTGTGCCGGCAAGCTGGAAGGTAACCCCATCCGAGAAGACATTGAAGAAGCTGGCGCTATCTGCGGTCTTGACTACATTGTCAACGTGGTACTGGACGAGCATAAGCACATCGTCTACGCTGCGGCCGGTGATGTCACTGCAGCCCACCGGGATGCCTGCCGGTACTTAGACAAAATGTACCGTAAGGACATTCCCGCCAAGGCAGACATCGTTCTGGTCTCCCAGGGCGGCGCTCCCAAGGATGCCAACCTGTACCAGACCCAGAAAGCTCTGGACAATGCCAAGCATGCGGTGAAAAAGGGCGGCACCATCATTTTGATGGGCGCATGCCAGGAAGGCCTTGGCAGCAAGACCTTTGCCAAGTGGTTTGAAGAGGCAGAAAGCGCCCACTCCATGGTGGAGCGGATCGGCAAGGAATTCCAGCTGGGCGGCCACAAGGCTGCTGCCATCGCTATGGTGCTGGAAAATGCCCAGATCGACCTGATCTCCGAAATGGACGATGATTTTGTGCGCGGCCTGTTCCTCAACCCCATGCCCTCTGCCCAAGCTGCTTTGGACGCAGCCTTTGCGCGCTACGGCAAGGATGCCACCGTCTTGGCTATGCCCTATGGCGGTGCAACACTTCCTATTTGCGCAGAATAAATAACAAAAAATGCCTTGCGTAGGAATACGCAAGGCATTTTCTTATTGTTCCGTTTTCCAAGGGTAATTGGGCTGGGCAGGTGCCGTAGGCAAAGGCGGCATCTGCGCTTTTAAAATATCATAGGCGCAGCTATAAGCCGTCTGTACCGGAGCGATACATGTATAGGCAAACAAGAACTGCAACGCAAGGTACAATCCAAAACTGCCAAACAAAAGCACATTCTGACTCACCGGCAACGCAATTCCAAATGTCGGCAATAACACATCCAAATATGCCGCCAACGCAATGAGAACTTGCAGCAGATAATACCACCAATAGCTAAGATCCATACGAAACAGCTGCAGACGATGTCCCTTCATCATTCTGGCGCTGCGCATCAGCGCTGCA
>JAZRCU010000228.1:0-3665 GCA_045659965.1 Faecousia sp. | reverse complement strand
TGCTGGACACTCCCGGCGGCTTTGATTTCTCCGGCGCAGTTGTGGAAGCTCTCCGTGCTGCAGACGCTGCAATTTTGGTATGCTCTGCCAAGGACGGCATCACCGTTGGCTTTGAAAAGGCATGGAAATACTGCGAAGAGCGTAACATGCCCCGTTTCATCTACATCTCCAAGGTAGACGAAGAAAACTCCGATTACAACGCAACCTTCAATGCCTTGCGTGAAAAGTACGGCAACCGGGTTGCTCCCGTGGTCGTTCCCATCTGGGATGCCAGCCGTAAGGTTACCGGTATTATCGACGTACTGAACAAGCGCGCTTACGAGATGCAAAATCTGAAGCGTGTTGAGATCGAAGTACCCGAAGGCAAGGAAGAAGTTATTACTGAGTTTAATGACGCCCTGAAGGAGTCCGTTGCAGAAACCAGCGACGAGTTCATGGATAAGTTCTTCGGCGGCGAGGACTTTACTTATGCAGAAATGATCAAGGGCATGCACAAGGGCGTGCTGGATCACACTCTGTTCCCTGTGCTCTGTGGCTCCGGCGTAAACTGCTTGGGCAGCTTGATGCTGATGGATCATATCATTGATCTGCTTCCCAACCCTGTGGAAGGCAACTACCACAAGGCCACCTTGGCTGACGGAACGACCGAAGAGTTCGTAGTATCTCCCGGTGGCGTTCCCTCCGCATTTGTATGGAAGACTGTTTCTGACCAGTACGGCAAGTACTCTTACATTAAGGTTCTTTCCGGCACTATCACCTCCGATACTCCCTTGGTCAATGCCCGTACCGGCGAGACTGAAAAGCTGGGCCGTCTGTACACCATGTGCGGCAAGAAGGCTACAGAAGTCAAGGAGCTGTCCTGCGGTGATATCGGTGCCATCGGTAAGATGGACAAGGTAAAGACCGGCGATACCCTTTGCGACGCCCGTAAGGTAGTTAGCTTGAAGGGTCTGCCTTATGCACCTGCTTGCTACTCCATGGCCATTGCTCCCAAGACCAAGGGTCAGGAAGAAAAGGTTGCTGCAGGTCTGAATAGACTTAACGAAGAAGATCCCTCCTTCAGCATGGTCAACAACGCTGAGACTCACCAGCTGGTGATCTCCGGCACCGGTGACCAGCAGCTGGATGTGCTGGTATCCAAGCTGAAGAGCCGTTTCGGTGTTGACGCAGTTCTGTCTCCGGCAAAGGTTGCTTACCGTGAAAAGATCAAGAAGACTGTTCAGGCTCACGGCCGTCATAAGAAGCAGACCGGTGGCTCCGGCCAGTTCGGTGATGTTTGGGTTCGTTTCGAGCCTCAGGAAGAGCGCGACGAAATGATCTTTGACGAGGAAGTATTCGGTGGCTCCGTGCCTAAGAACTTCTATCCTGCAGTTGAAAAGGGCATTCAGGAAGCTGTCCAGAAGGGTCCTCTGGCAGGCTATCCCATGGTTAATTTGAAGGCAGTTTTGTACGATGGCTCTTACCATCCTGTTGACTCCAATGAAATGGCATTTAAGCTGGCTGCAATTTTGGCATTCAAGGAAGCAATGCCCAATGCCGCTCCCACCTTGCTTGAGCCCATTGGCGCTCTGGCCGTTACTGTGCCGGAAAGCTATGTTGGCGATGTTATGGGCGATCTGAGCAAGCGCCGCGGCCGTCCTCTGGGCATGAGCCCTGATGCCGATGGCAACACTGTCATCGAGGCAGAAGTGCCCATGGCTGAAATGAGTAGCTATGCCATTGATCTGCGCGCTATGACCCAGGCAAGAGGCTCTTTCACAATGGAATTTGTCCGTTATGAGGAAGTACCTAAGGCAAATCAGCAGAAGATCATTGACGAAGCCAGACAGGCAGAAGAATAATAAAAAAGGAAGCGGTGTACCTCAGGTACACCGCTTTTTTTGTAGAAAATTCCATACGAGTGTGATATAATCAAGAAAAGATCCCCTAAGGAGGGTTTGTATGCTGCCTGAAGCTTTTTTAAATAGAATGGAGAAACAGCTGGGTCAGGAATATTCTGGATTTCTGGAAAGCTTAGAGCGACCCAGAGCGGTGGCCTTGCGGCTAAATCCCTTGAAAGGGGAGCGTCCTGTGCTGAGCTTTGCCACAGAGCCTGTTCCTTGGGAGCCTATGGGCTATTATTATGATATCCATGAGCGTCCCGGTTTGCACCCCTACCACGAAATTGGCGTATACTATTTACAAGAGGCCAGCGCCATGTCTGCGGTGGCTCTGTTAGATCCGCAGCCCGGTGAACGGATCTGCGATCTGTGCGCTGCCCCCGGCGGAAAAACGACCCAAATTGCCGGAAGAATGGATGGGAAGGGATTTTTGCTATGTAATGAGATCCACCCCAAACGGGCAAAGATCCTTAGCAGCAATATCGAGCGAATGGGGGTGGCCAATGCGCTGGTGACCAATGAGACGCCCCAGAATTTGGCGGAGCATTACCAAGGATATTTTGACCGGGTGCTGATCGACGCCCCTTGTTCCGGAGAAGGTATGTTCCGCAAGGAAGAAGCTGCGGTGACAGACTGGAGTCAGGAGACGGTAGAGATGTGCGCCCAGCGGCAGGCGGAAATTTTGGAACAGGGCGCAAAGCTTTTGCGGCCCGGCGGACGGCTGGTATATTCCACCTGTACCTTTGCTCCGGAAGAAAATGAGATGGCCATTGCCGCCTTTTTAGAAGCCCATCCGGAGTTTGTTCCGGAGCAGGTGGATGCGCCTTGGTTTGTGCCCGGCCCCAACGGATCTTTCCGGATGTGGCCCCATAAGCTAAAGGGCGAGGGCCATTTTGGCGCAGTGCTGAAAAAGGTCGGGGGCGAAGAAATCGATTGCCCCTTAGAGCCCGGACAGAAAATTCCTCGGGAGTGGGCAGAGTTTGCCAAGGAAAATGAGATATCTTTGCCGGAAGGCAAGGCGGTTTTGTTTGGGCAGAATTTGTACTGGGCGCCTGTGGATATGCCATTTATTCGCGGTGTGCGTGTTATGCGGCCCGGTTTGGAGTTAGGTGAAGTAAAGAAAGGCCGCTTCCAGCCGGCCCATGCTTTGGCCTTGTGGCTGAAATCTTGTAAGAATGTGGAGGCCCTTTCGCTGAAAGATGCTGCAGTAGCAAAGTATTTCCATGGTGACACCATTTCTACATCCTGCCAAGGTTGGTGTTTAGTGACAGTAGATGGCTATAGCGCAGGTTGGGGAAAAGGGGATAAAAATGTGCTGAAAAATCATTATCCTAAGGGATTACGGCGATAATCTTCCCAAAAATATACTTTACAACCAATGCGTAATTGTGATATAATTTTTGTTGGTAAGAACTCAGCTTATATGATTTTTGCAAGGAGGCTATTCCTTGGCCAGATATGAAATTATTGGAGGAACACCACTTCATGGCGAGGTGACCATCAGCGGTGCCAAAAATGCAGCGGTAGCGATTTTGCCGGCAGCAATTTTGGTGGATGGTATTTGCCGGGTGGAGAATGTTCCGGATATCTCCGATGTTCGGATCTTGCTGGACATTTTGGAGGATATGGGTGTAAAAGTCGCCCGTGAAGCATCCGGTACAGTTGTGCTGGACTGTACTTCGGTAAACAAGACAAATCCCGAACCTTCTTTGGTAAAGAAGATGCGGGCCAGCTATTATTTGATGGGCGCTCTGCTGAGCCGTTTTGGTCAGGCAGATGTGGCGC
>JAZRCU010000227.1:0-6598 GCA_045659965.1 Faecousia sp. | reverse complement strand
AAGCTAAGCCCAAGGCTGTGTGTTCCGCTTGCGGCGCAGAGCTTCCCGGCAACACTAAATTCTGCCCGGAATGCGGAAGAAAGATCAACCCTTGCGCAAACTGTGGCTGTGATATTCCTGACGGGAAAAATGTCTGCTCGGGCTGTGGACAAACCCTGTGCCCCAACTGCGGTAAAGCATTGGCAAGTGGGGCAAAATACTGTCCGGAATGCGGATATGCCG
The DNA here is from genome assembly GCA_045659965.1 of Faecousia sp. GTDB lineage: Bacteria > Bacillota > Clostridia > Oscillospirales > Oscillospiraceae > Faecousia. The sequence goes on along the minus strand of JAZRCU010000227.1, from coordinate 6,376 downwards.
TTGTGAGTAAATGTGCAAACTGCGGTGCTGAACTGGCTGATAACGCGAAATTCTGTCCGGAATGCGGCACCAAAGTATAAGTTCAGGAGGGTTTTATCATGAAAAAGTTTTCTGCCGTTCTCCTGTGCGGTCTTGCGGCAATGCTACTGACCGTTGTGCTGTATTTCACCATTCTGGGAAATATCCTTCTTACGGCCATCCACTTTATCTCGCTGGTTGCCATTTTGCTGGCTGAGGCCGTTACCACTGCATATATCTATTTTGCTAAAGGCAGTCCCAGACGGATCGCTGCTGCCGTTGTTTCCAGCATTATGATCCCCTTCGCTGCCATTTTGTCCGTTGTATATATTGTGAATTTCCCGGAAGGCTACGGTACATACATTGGCTGGTATTGCGCGGGCACATTGGTTGTAAATCTGCTCGGCTTCATTTTGGCACGTGTTGACTCCAACAAGAGTGATGAAAACGCCACTCTGCAGAATGCCAAGAGCAACATGCTGAACCTGCGAAAGCTGGTGATGTGCATTCTTGCCGATCCGGCAGCAAAACCCTACGAGGACAAGCTGAGAAGTCTGGAGGAGAAATTGCATTTTTCCAACGACTGTGTCATTGCGGCCGAAGACGAGAATATCCGTCTACTGCTTTTGCAGTTGCAAGAAAACATTGCAGATCCGGAATTTGACTGTGAGCAAATGCTGCAGAAGATCGAAAAAACAATTGATCAGCGCAAGATTATGACTGGGCGTAATGTGTAATTAAAAATAAAACTCCTCTGCACTAGACAGAGGAGTTTTTCTTTTTGTGCAGTATAATCTCCTCCCATTTACAGATACTAACAGCGTAATTTGTAAAATTTGATAACGAGGAGATAGATATATATGAAGGCCACAGGAATTGTAAGAAGAGTAGACGACCTTGGTCGTATTGTAATTCCCAAAGAAATCCGTCGCACACTTCGCATCCGCGAGGGCGATCCCTTGGAGATCTACACAGAAAAAGACGGGGGCGTGATTTTCCGGAAATATTCTCCCATGGGGCAGCTGACGGAGTTTGCCGGGGAGCTGTGTCAGGCCATGTCGGAGCGCACCGGCAGCACCGTGGCGGTGTGCGACCGGGATGGGGTCATTGCCTTGGCGGGCAGCCATCGTCGGGAGCTTATGGATAAGCCCAACTCCCGGCAGTTAGACAAGCTGATGGAGCAGCGCAAGACCTATCGGTTCTCTCTGGGTAGTCCCATTGTGCCCCTGTCTGAGGGCTTGGAAAAGTACCCTCTGGGGATCGCAACTCCCATTTTGAGCCGGGGAGACCTTATGGGGGCAGTGTGCATTTTGTGGGATGACACCGACCGGGAGCCGGGGGAAGATCTGCAGCGAATTGCACAAATTGCCGGTGACTTTTTAGGCAAACAGATGGAAAACTAAGCCTTCTTTCAGACAGTTTCAAAATTGTTACAAATCAAACCCTTATTGATAGCGGAATTTGACCGTTATCTATAAGGGTTTTCCTCCATTTTTAGGGTCTTTTTTCGGGCAAAAACAGGTATAGACAGGGATGTTGTTAATTTTCCACATATAAAAAGGGTTGACAAAGTGTAACAGCTGTGGTATATTTGTAACCGATTGTAACCGAATTGGTTTCATGGAAAGGATATTTTTATGACAAAGCTAACATCTTTGGCATTACGAATATTGTGTGTAGCCTTGTGCTTTGCTTGCCTGTGCAGCGCTCTGGAGCCTATGGCAGTTTCTGCCGAAAGCGCAGAAGCAGCGCCTCAGCGCAGCATGACCACCAAGGTACATAATGCCCCCTACGCCGATGCTGTTGTCATCGGCCAGCTGGAACAGGGCACTTATGTGACTGTATTGGGCCAGACCGGTAGCTTCTATAAGGTAGACTGCTATGATATGGTGGGCTATATCGCAAAAAGCCAGATCAGCCGCGACACAAATAAAGAATATTACGTCACTTGTCAGGAAGGCTCCGAGGAAACTGACTACGTTATCTACCAGACTTATGAGGAAGCGGTAGAGCTGCGCAGCAGCCTGTTGTCCTTGGCAAAGCGTCAGCTGGGCAAGCCTTATATCTATGGCAGCGCCGGCACATACGGCTTTGATTGCTCCGGCCTGATGCTGTATTTGTACAAAAATCATGATATCTATCTGAACCGCACTGCCAGCCAGCAGCTGCAGGATGGTATCATTGTGGCCAAGGAAGGCCTGCAGGTAGGCGATCTGATCTTCACCCGGGAGGCTTGGGAAACCTATCCTACCTCTCATGTAGGCATTTATGCCGGTGATAATCAGGTGATCCATGCCAGCCGTCGCGGCATTGTCTGTGAAAGTCTGGACACAGAGTATTTTGCCAGCACCTATCTGTGCGCCCGCCGCATTGTCAACACCAAGACCGCAGAGGTCGGTGAAGTGAATTCTGCCATCTCCGTGGCAACTGTCATGACCCGTACTGCTTCTGCCGGCCGTAGAACAAGCAACTAAAGAACGTCAAAAGAGCGTGTCTTACGACACGCTCTTTTTTAGCCTAATTTTTCGGTGATTTCCTTGCCAATAGGGCAGTCGGAGGCATAGGGGCAGCCTTCGAAGCTGCAGTCCACCTCCACCAAAGCCTTATCCTCTGTCACAAGGCACACGGTACGGCTGCCGTCTAACACCCGGCAGTAGCCGGACAGGAAAAATTCTTGTTCCATTTTATTCCTCCACAATGGCCCAGCCGTAGCGGCCGATGATAAACTGCTGGGTGTTTTCTGCCAGATGGACTTTGCCGGCTCTTATGCACCATGGCTCTTCCCGGCGGTTTAGATACAGATGCACCCGGTGTCCATCCAAGCTTCTTGTCACTTGCAGGCAGCCCGGAGCAGGACAGGCAAAGGCGGTGTCGCCCAGCTGCCATGCTTTCAGGGTTTTTCGCAGCTGACCTAAGCAACGGAAGTGATCTTGCAAGGTTTTATCTTCCTTGCCCCAAGGGAATGTACGGCGGTTGAAGGGGTCTTTGCCGCCTTCCATGCCGGCTTCGTCGCCGTAGTACAGGCTGGGGCAGCCCGGGAGGGCATATTGCAGCGCCGAGGCCATCCGCAAACGGACACAGGCGTCTTCATATTGCTCTTTACTTAGCTTCTTTTTGGAAAGCTCTTCCCGGCTGCCTTCAAAGTCACCGGACAGAACGCTTAAAATTCTGGGGGTATCGTGAGTACCCAGCAGATTCATGTTACAATGGACCACTTGCTCAGGGTAGTTTTCCAGAATGGTTTCCAGCTGCCAAATCGCCCCCTTGCCATCATCTGCGCCACCGACAAAGTCCAAAATGGCTTTCCGGAAGGGGTAGTTCATGACGCTGTCCAGGGTGCCGTCTGTAAAGTAGCGGCGGCGGACATCGTAGGCAATTTTGTTGGAGGCATCCTCCCACACCTCGCCCATGACCAACGCGTCGGGGCGGGGCTTTCGCACCTGCTTTTTAAACAGATCCATAAATTCGTTGGGCAGCTCGTCTGCCACATCCAGCCGGAAGCCGTCCGCCCCGGCCTGCAGCCAATGGGCGATGACGGAGTTTTCTCCGGTGATGATGTAGTCTAAAAACGCAGGATCCATTTTCTTCACGGTGGGCAAGGTGTCAAAATCCCACCAGCTTAAATACTTGTTGGGGTGTTCATAGAAGGTATACCAGCTATGATAGGGGGAATTTTCGCTCTGATAAGCACCCAAACCGGGGAAATTGCCGAATTTATTAAAGTAGAGGCTATCTGCGCCGGTGTGGGAGTACACCCCGTCTAAGATCACCCGGATGCCCAAAGCATGGGCCGCTTCACACAACGCTGTGAAATCTTCCATAGTGCCCAGCATAGGGTCGGGGGTTTTGTAGTCACCGGTGTCATAGCGGTGGCTGGAAAAGCTTTTGCTGATGGGATTTAAATATAAAATCTCCACGCCCATTTGGGCAAGGTAAGGAAGCTTTTGGGTAATGCCCCGGAAATTGCCGCCGAAAAAGTCGTTGTTCAGCACTTCGCCTTTTTCTGTGGGCTGCCAATGGACCTCTTCTTCCCAGTTTTCATGGATCTCGTAGGGCTGCAGCTTACCGGTCAGGTCGCAGCTGCCTTCCTTAGAAAAACGATCCGGGAAAATCTGGTAGATGAGCTTTCCTTTTGCCCAATCCGGAGTGGTAAAATGCTCCGGGGTACAGGTGACCTGCCAGCAATCTCCGGCTTCCATGTTGGTGTCATACCCTTGGCGGAAGAGCCGGAAAGTGCCGGTATGGCCGGTGATCTGGAAATAGTAAAAATACAGCTCCGGTGCATCCAGCACAAGATTTCCCGAGAAGATCTCATAAGGGCCGTCCTTGCGGTCAAAGGGCATCGGAATCTGCTTGCACAGACTGCCGTCCTGATAGGTCACCATGCACAGCACCTCGGTGGCTTTCACAGTTTCCGGGATGTGGATGTGCAACCGGCAAGGCTGCTTGGGCGTCAGGCAACCAAACACCTCTTTATATTCTTTTTTTCTGGAGTCAAATAGAATGCGCAAAACCTTCACTCCTATGAAAAATTGCGGGCATTGCCCGCAATTTTCTTTTTTACAAATGTTGCCGCATATGGACAAACAGATCCATATATTTCTTTGCCGGTTTATCCCAGCTGAAATCCTGCTCCATGCACCGCTTTTGCAGCGCTTGGAAGCCGGGGCGGTTATCCCGGTACAAATTCAGGCACTTGGTGATTGCGCCATAGAAATCGTCACCATTGTAGCTTTGGAAAGTGAATCCTAAGCCACCCTCACCCTGTTCGTCTACACCGGGCACGGTGTCCTTCAGGCCGCCTGTGGCATGGACCACCGGCACAGTGCCGTAGCGCATGGCATTCATCTGGCTTAAGCCGCAAGGCTCAGATTTAGAGGGCATGAGATACACATCGCCGCCGGCATAGATCCGGGCTGCCAGCCCTAGATTGAAGGTGATCTTGGCAGCCACCCGGTCGGGGAATTCTCTTTGCAGACCTTGGAAGAATTCTTCAAACTGCCGCTCGCCTGTGCCTAAGATCAACAGCTGGCAATCCTGCTCCCACAAAAGCTTTCTGGCGCAGTAGCACAGAAGATCCAGACCCTTGTGTCCGGCCAGCCGTGTCACCATCACCATCAGGGGCGTGTCCGGCTTTTCCGGCAGACCCACTTCCTGCTGCAGCTGCTTTTTGCATAGGGCCTTGCCCTCTGTAAAGCTTTCTGCATCATAATGGTGGCCAAGAGCCGGGTCGGTTGCCGGGTTAAAGGTGTTTGTGTCAATGCCGTTGGTGATGCCGGTGAGTTTCCAGCTGGCATTGGCCAGCACCCCGTTTAGACCGTGGGCATAGTAAGCGTGCATCAGCTGCTGGGCGTAGGTTTCCGACACGGTGGTTACCATGTGGGCCGTTTCAATCGCACCCTTCATCACATTGATCGCCCCGTCCATGTTCAGACAGGCCCGATACTGCCAAGGTAGTGACAGCACATCGTCAAAAAATTCCTGACTTGCCCAGCCTTGGTATTCGATGTTATGAATGGTAAACATGCACTTGGTACCGGGGAAGATCCGGTGATACCAAGCGGCTAAGAAGGTGGGGATCAGGGCGGTCTGCCAATCGTTGCAGGCGATCACGTCAGGCACGATCTGCAGCGCGGCCAAGGCATCCAAGCAGGCCTTGGAGAAGAAGGCATAGCGCTCGCTGTCATCTCCGTGGCCGTAGATCGCGCCATCGCGATCTCCGAAATAATACAGATTATCCAGAAAATATACCGCTACATCGTCCTTGGGGTTTGTGAGCTTCAGCACACCGCAGTATTGCTGCCGCCAGCCTAAGGACACATGAAACCGGGCCACCAGCTCCGTCTGGAACTTGGGGTTTTCCCGAATTTGCTTATAGTAGGGCAAAAACAGCATGACCTGATTGCCCTCGATCCGGGACAGGGCAGAAGGCAGAGCTTCCATCACATCGCCTAAGCCACCGGACTTGATAAAGGGCGCTCCTTCGGAGGCCATGATCGCAATTTTCATACAATTTCTCCTCTGGGGATGATTACGGGGTTAGAGGGTGTGCCGGTGAGCTTTGTACCGGGACGCACGACCACATCTTTGTCTAAGATCACATACTGCAGCTGGCATCCTTCGCCCACTACGGTGTCATTCATGACAACGCAATGGTCAAGTTCAGCATCCTTGGCGATGGTGACCTGACGGAACAATACGGAGTTTTTCGCTGTGCCTTCCAGCATGCAGCCGTCAGCCACAGAGCAGTTGTCGATCTGGCAATCCTCGCCATAGTAGGTGGGAACGCGGTCCCGGACCTTGGTGTAGACAGGGTGATTGCCGCCAAACAGGTCCTTGCGGATCTCCTGCTGAGTCA
>JAZRCU010000226.1:0-3769 GCA_045659965.1 Faecousia sp. | reverse complement strand
CAGATAATCCACATTAGATGCCGCTTGGGCATAGTCAGCAATGTAATTTGCCATCTGGGTGCGGACCTTGGGATTGGACATGCACAAATTGGTGTTCAGAGCAACGCCCCGGAACAGTTCACGCTTGCCGTTAATTTCTGCCACAGCTTCTTCCTGCTGAGCGGTCAAAGAAACCTCAGCGCTCTTCCAGCCTTCTGTAGAAGCAAGGCCGAAAGGCTCGGCTGTCCAGCCGTGACCCATATCGTGGAATTGCAGACCTCTTTTAGAAATCTCTGCCTCGCACTGACGCTTCCACTGCAGCACCTGCTCATAGGGGACAGTCTCAGCAGGACGGGTGGGGTTAAAGTTGTGATCGTAATAGTCTGCATAATAGTAATAGGGATTGTCAAACTCGATCATGTAGACATTACATTCCTGTTTTGCGTAGAAATCAATGGTCTCCAGCATACAGGTCTGGCTTTCAGCGCCTTCGTTGCAATGGCCGCGGAAACGGTGGTCCGCCATTTTGTGGTACTTCTGGGGCTGAATGTCTGCAACAGGTACATGCTCGCCATCGACGCCGGGATAGAGCCAGCGGCAGCCGTTCAAACGCAGATAACGATATACCGCAAACAACACACTTCTGGGGTTAGAGCCAGCCAGAATACCGCCCTCTAAGTCGGTGTCAATATGTACGATATCATCCAGCACCACGTCCTCCGCCTCACAAGGAAGATCAAAATCCTCCAAAAGGCCCAGACGGAAGCCATCGGTAGCGCCAGGCTCATAGGAGATGGCGATCTCACCGCAACGGGGCATCATCATACGTAAATATTCTTTCAGCTCCTCAGCTGCAAAATCAATGACATGATCTGCCCGGAGCTTTTTGATCACAAACATAAAGGTCCCTCCTTTTCATTTTGGGTATTGTATCACGAAAATTCTGCAAGCGCAAGAACAAACTGGGAAATATCCGTAATTTTTTACCGAAATTCCACCGTTCTTTCAAACACTTCCTATGGGAGTTTATTCACAGTTTGTTTATTTTTGTTGCGCAACCCTGAAAATTTTGGTATAATGTAGAAGCTATGAAAAACAACACACGTTACTATGTCAGCCGCACTAGTGTGCTGACCTGGCTGATGGTGGTTTGCATGGTATGCTCGGCGGTGGACCGCAGTGTGTTTGTCGGCATGAAAGGACCCGACGCAACAGAGAATCTGTGGAGCCAAATCCTCCTGCCTATTGCAGCAGCCCTGCTATATGCCGCTATTGCCCTTCTGTCCGGCAAAGAACATTTTTATAAGACCGCCATCCCTGTCTGGATGATCTGTCTGTACTATTTCTATGTTCTGTCCGGCTTCCAGTACGGCGCATTTCAAACCATGATCGTAACTCTGTATGGCATCGCTCTTTTGTTCATTGCCGTACTGTATACCCAGATTTCTGCCGGCCGGCTGACTGCCCCTTGGCTGATCTGGCCTTTGATGATCTTCCCTCTGGCAGCCCAGCTGTACTTAGAGCGTAAGATCCTGCTGACTGCAGATTTCACTGTGCTGCTGCCTGACATTTTGATGATCAGCGGTTGCCTGTTCCAAGCTTTGGATATCCGCGTGCATCCTGCCGGTGAGTATCATCCCACTTGGGGTGATCGCAGTGATGGCAGAAAGGTACGCACCCTGTCCCCCATGACCATGGTTACTCCCTACATTATGGTAGATCGTCAGGACGCTTCCAACAAGTTTGCTGACTCCTTCGAGATCACCAATGTAGAACGCTATATCCGCGCAAAGCGGAAAGAAGGCTATAGCAATTTCGGCCTGATGCACGTTATGCTGGCCTGCTACTGCCGCGGCATCGCAAAGTTCCCCGCCATTAACCGTTTCCTGTCCGGCCAGAAGGTCTACTCTCGTGGCAACGACATTCAGTTCTGTCTGACTGTGAAAAAGGAAATGACCACCTCCGCCCCGGACACTGTGATCAAGGTCCACCTGTCCCCCTCTGACACCGCTGTTGATGTATACAACAAGCTTAACGTAGAGGTTGACAAGGTCAAAGACAGCCCTCTGGACTCCGACTTTGACAATACCGCACAGGCCCTGACCTACATCCCGGGTCTGTTCTTGAAGTTTACTGTGTGGCTGCTGAAAACCTTGGATTACTTCGGCTGCCTGCCGAAGTTCCTGCTAGAGGTCAGCCCCTTCCATGGCAGCGTATTCTTTACCTCCATGGGCTCTCTGGGCATCCCCCCTATTTACCACCATCTGTACAACTTTGGTAATCTGCCTGTATTCTGCGCCTTCGGCTGCAAACGCCGTGTCACGGAGGTGCTGGAGGACGGCACTTTGGTACAAAGAAAGTACATCGATATGAAGGTTTCCACCGACGAGCGTATTGCCGACGGTTTCTACTACGCAACCTTCTTTAAGTATTTTAAGCGTCTGATGCGCCATCCGGAGCAGTTGGATCTGCCCCCGGAAGAGGTCGTACAGGATATTGACTGATGAAACAAGACATTCTTTCTCACCTGCCAGGGGATTTCCCTTGGCAGGTGCAATACTATGATTTACTGCCCTCTACCAACACCTATTTGAAGGAATTGGCAACAAAGGGTGCGCTTCATGGTCTTTGCATCATTGCCGGACAGCAAAGTGCCGGCCGGGGTCGCATGGGCCGCAGTTTCTTCTCTCCTGCAGATCAGGGCCTGTATCTATCCTTACTGCTGCGCCCGGGCTGCACGGCCCAAGAGCTGATGCACCTGACCTGCGCTGTGGGACTTGCTGCCTGCGATGCCATCGAGGAAGTATCCGGTTTTGCACCCGGGCTGAAATGGATCAACGATCTGGTTGCCGGCAGCAAGAAATTAGGCGGCATCCTCACAGAGCTTTCCGTAACGCCTTCCACCGGAAATGTGGACTATGCCATCATCGGCATAGGCTTAAACCTATCCGGTCTGACCTTCCCGAAAGAGCTGCAACAGATCGCCACATCCTTAGAAGCCGTTACCGGGAAAATCCCAGACCGGGCGCTATTGACCGCCACGCTTTTAAAGCACTTAGAAAAAATGTCCCGGGAGCTTCTGACAGAAAAAGCTGCTATTATGGATTGCTACCGCAGCCGTTGTGTCACCATAGGCAAGGAGATCACCTTGCTGCAAGCGGACACCCATTTACAGGGAACAGCCTTGGATATCACCGAGGACGGTAGCCTGCTGGTAAAATTTTCTGACGGCAATGTCCGTGCTGTCAACTCCGGCGAGGTAAGTGTCCGGGGTATGTACGGATATGTTTAAAATCAAGTATTGCTTTTTCTTTTATTTTTGGTTATACTGAACTTAGAAACAATAAAGAAAGGCTGGCATTTATTATGAAGATTTTGGGTAAATTTTTGAAGATCACCGCTGCTCTGGCTGCCATTGCCGGCGCTGTGTACGTGGCCATCACCTACGGTGACCGTATTGTTGCATGGATCCAGGATAAGCTGGGTATTGGCTGTTGCTGCTGCGACGATTGTGACTGTGATTGCTGCTGCTGTGAAGACGACTGTGACTGCGACTGCTGCTGCGAAGAAGAGGTTGCTGAGGTCGCACCTGCTGCAGAAGAAGCTGACTTTGAAGGTTAATAAAAATGCGGTACTTATGTACCGCATTTTTTATTTATCCTTTCGATCATAAGGAAATACTGTCCAGTTAATTATGATCCCCACCAGAAGTCCAATGGCCGTATCCCAAACACGCCCAGCCGCATAAGATATGGGTTGTATTCCCTCTGTGGTGCAAAGGATCACTACG
>JAZRCU010000225.1:0-2559 GCA_045659965.1 Faecousia sp. | reverse complement strand
GACGGTTTGCAATATAACCACGGATGAATTTCTTCATCAGGACTGCTGTCTTTCCGCATTTTTTCAGAAGTGCGACTGCTGTCTCTGCGATTTCCTGTGGAGCCTGCTCGCTCTTTACGACCTCAACCAGCGGAATGACATGTGGCGGTGCATACCAGTGGCAGATAATCTGCTGTGGCAGCAGTTCTTCCGGAACGATCTCAAAGATATTAAGTGCGGAAGTGTTAGAAGCGATGATCACATCCTTCGGAACGATCTTGACCAGCTGGTCATAGAGTTCTTTTTTAGCGTCTGCTTTTTCCACGATCGTCTCCTGGATGAAGTCAGCGCCTTCCACGCACTCTTCTACTGTCAGTGCAAAACGGATGCGGCCAAGGACGGTTTCCTTTGGCTCATTCAAAAGGTCTTCTGCCTCAAAGGTATCAAACTGTGCCTTCAACGAAGCAATTGCTTTGTCACGCGTTGCCTCGCTGCGGGTCCACATGGTTACCTCATAGCCGCCCATCGCGTACATCTGCGCGATCCCAGGGCCCATGGTGCCGGCCCCGAGAACAGCGATTTTTTTAATATCAGATAGTTGTTTCATGCTGTATCAACCTCGATTCTTAGAAGGATCCCTCTTCCCATGCAACCAGACGAACCATACCGCCGTCAGCTGCTTCGCAGCGGAATGGGAATGCGCAAAGGATCATACGTTTTCCGGTTACTTCATCGATATCGCCGCCAGCGTTTTCGATTGCCATAAGACCGTGCTGTGCATACAGACGATGGCATGGCTCATAATCCGGATAATCCTCATCGATATCACGGCCTGTTGCCAGTTTATAGTTGTTATACAGCCAAGGCATCTGCTCCTTGCATGGGCAATGCCATACAGGTGAATCGGATGCGCCATAGGTGCCGGCGATAGCTTTGATCTTCTTTTCGAACATCAGCCAGTTAGCAAGTTCCGGACCATTTCCTGCATAGTAGTTGAAGTATTTGTCGTTGTTCTTTCTCCAATAACGATGGAATCCTGTGTTCAGAACGACGAAATCGTTCGGACGGATCTCAAGACCATCTTTGTCCAGTGCTTTCTGAACGTCTTCCGGAGTGATGATGTGCCAGATAGCGCCTTTCTTTCCAGGAACTTCTGCGAACTCGCCCATCTTTGCCGGGTCGCCGCCTGCTTTGTTGAATGCTTCTTCAAACTCATCATACATCCAGGTCAGGTCAACGATAACGCCGGTGCCGATTGCATGCTCCAGACGCATTTCGGACAGAACATAGCCGTAACGCTCACGATCAACTTCTTCCTCATGAAGAGTGTGGTTCGGTGCGTCGCAGTGGGTTGCTGCATGAAGGGTTCCTGTGTAAGTACATGTACGTTTGTGGAAACGCTCCAGATACTGTCCACGTGGGAAAGTCAGGTCAGCACGTGCACCTGGGAATGGCCACAGAGGGGTATCCCATCCCCATGGCTGGGAAAGATCCCAGATCTTTGTCATTTTTTCGGTTTCCAGATAGAATTTGCTTTTGTCAAGAGGCATGTATGCCATGGTTTTTTCCTCGCTTTCTTAAATACTACGGATTAATAGATTGCTCTGTTTTACTTTTTTTATTTGTTTCAGTATAATTAAAAGCTGTAACTAATGTGTATTGATGCTTATGGGAGGTCCCTATGCAGTACAAAATCGGTGACGTGGCGCGGATCCTCGGAATTTCGACCGATCTTCTGCGTTACTACGAGAAGAAAGGTGTTGTGACACCGACCAAAGACAAGCAGAACGACTATCGTTATTATGACGTCTGGGACATCAATTTTCTGATTGACTGTCTCTGGTATAAGAGCTTTGGCTTCGGCATCCCGCAGGTTGCGCACATGGTGTCCGACTGCAACTACGAAGATCTCTTTTCCGTACTGGAGGAGAAACAAACGGAGCTGATGGATGCGATCCATCACCAGGAGCTCTTGCTGCGCCGTATCCGCCAGCACTGTGAACAGGTCAGCCATGTCAGGGACATGATCGGCAAATGTGATATCTCACTCTGTCCGGAGACCGTCGGCTATCTCAACCGGTATGGTACTGCCTATGACAACCGCAGTGAAGTGCAGGAACTCGCGAAACAGTGGCTTCCTTATATGCCATTTCTGCAACGCTATTTCGAGATTCCTTTGGATCCGCAAAGTGCGGGCGGCCACCTTTATTCCTGGGGCTTTTCGCTTGCCATGGAATATGTGGAAGAGTTCCAGGTTCCTGTCAGACCGCCGGTCATTCATCAGCCGGCGGAGGAAAGCATTCATTCGGTGTTTAAAAGTGCCGGCAAAAATGCCTTTTCTCCAAAACACATCGATTATCTGTTCGACTATGCTTCCCAAAACGGGTATGTCCCTGCAGGGAACGCACGGGGGAATCTCGTCTGCAGCATCCTTGAGGATGACATCAATACAGGTTATTTTGAAGTCTGGCTTCCAGTTACGAAAGAAGACTGATCTGCTCCGGCCGTTTCCGGCCGGAGCTTTTTTAATAACCGATTAGCCGATAGCGGTAAGTCCGCCATCCGGATAAAGGATGTTTC
>JAZRCU010000224.1:0-2577 GCA_045659965.1 Faecousia sp. | reverse complement strand
CGCAATGGTATTCCAGAGCTACGCTCTGTACCCCCACATGACCGTGTATGATAACATGGCTTTCGCACTGAAGCTGCGTCACACTCCCAAGGAGGAGATCGACCGCAAGGTGAAGGAAGCTGCTGAGATCCTGGACATCACTCAGTACCTGGGCCGTAAGCCCAAGGCTCTGTCCGGTGGTCAGCGTCAGCGTGTTGCCATCGGCCGCGCTATCGTCCGTGACCCCAAGGTCATGCTGATGGACGAGCCTCTGTCCAACCTGGACGCCAAGCTGCGTAACCAGATGCGTGCAGAGATCATCAAGCTGCGTGAGCGTATCGACACCACCTTTATTTACGTTACCCACGATCAGACCGAGGCTATGACTCTGGGCGATCGTATCGTTATCATGAAGGATGGCTTCATCCAGCAGATCGGCACACCTCAGCAGGTGTTCGATCATCCCTACAACCTGTTCGTAGCAGGCTTCATCGGCTCTCCCCAGATGAACATTTTTGATGCAAAGCTGACTAAGGTCGATGGCAAGTACGCTGTAGTGCTCAACGGCCACACTGTTGTGCTGTCCGAGGAGAAGCAGGCTAAGCTGGCTGCTAACAATGTTGAGGAACAGGAGATCCGTCTGGGTGTCCGTCCTGAGCACATGACTCTGGATGCAAACGGCATCGAGGCTAAGATCGTTGTTAACGAGCTGATGGGCTCTTCTGTCCACCTGCACGTTGACATCAACGGCAAGGACGTAATCGTCATTGTTTCCACCATGAACATGACCGGCGCTGAGGTTGCTGCTCTGACTCATGGTTCTACCATCAAGGTAAGCTTCCCCGGCAACTGTGCCCACGTCTTCAGCAAGGAGACTGGCATCAACCTGGAAGCCTAATTTCCGCTTACATAAGGCAGGCTCGTTAGTAACGAGCCTGCCTTTTTTCTGTCTGTGGGAGAATAAATTTTCGTGATAATGACGAAACTTTTAAAACCCCGGAAAAAAGCCGATTGATACCTTGACAAATGGGCAAAAAACGTATAAGCTTTTTACATTGGAATGATGGAAAATAGACATGAAATTTAGGACTTTTTCCAGTATTTTTCCAGCTGTAAAAAAGGGGGATTTCTTATGCGTGGAAGCGGTATTTTAATGCACATTACCTCGCTGCCCGGTCCTTATGGAATTGGCACTTTGGGCCATAGCGCATATGCGTTTGTGGATTTTTTAAAGCGGGCGGGTCAAAGCCATTGGCAGATCCTGCCGTTAAACCCTACCGGCTATGGCGATTCTCCCTATCAGTCTTGCAGCGCCTTTGCCGGCAACCATTATCTGATTGATCTGGATCTTCTGGTAAAACAGGGTCTTTTGCAGACGCAGGAGATCACCGCCTGCAATTGGGGCGATAGCGAAACACGGGTGGATTTTGGCCTGCAGTATGAAAATCGGTTAAATATTTTACACAAAGCCTATAGCCGTTTTGATCGTTGGGAAGCATTAGATCGTTTTTGTCTGGAAAATGGCAGCTGGCTGCCGGACTTTGCCCTCTATATGGCGCTGAAGGACCAAAACGGCGGCGCGCCTTGGTATGCTTGGGACGCAGGATTGAAATTCCGGGACAGCGATGCCATGTGGAAAGCCCGTCAGGAGCTAAAGGAGCAGATCCGGTTTTATAGCTTTGTGCAGTATCTGTTTTATGGTCAATGGAATGATCTGCGGCAGTACGCAAAGGAAAACGGCGTATCTATCATTGGAGATGTGCCCATCTATGTGCCCTTAGATTCTGTGGAAGTGTGGTGCAGCCCCGAGCTATTCCAGCTGGATGAGAGCTTGAATCCCACCGCAGTAGCAGGATGTCCTCCTGATGCTTTCAGCGAAGATGGCCAGCTATGGGGCAATCCTCTGTACCGCTGGGAGGCTCACGAAAAAGAGGGCTTTGGCTGGTGGTTGCGTCGGCTTGGTGCAGCCGGAAAACTGTTTGATGTGGTACGGCTGGATCATTTCCGCGGTTTTGAGGCTTACTGGGCTGTGCCCTATGGGGATACAACCGCTAAAAATGGTCAATGGCGTAAAGGCCCGGATATGGCCTTTGTGAAGGCAGTCCGGGAGGGTTTGCCCCAGCTGCAATTTATTGCAGAGGACTTAGGCTTTTTGACACAGGAAGTGCTGGATCTTCGGGACGGCTCCGGTTGGCCCGGCATGAAGGTGTTGGAATTTGCTTTCGATTCCCGGGAACCTTCCGAGTATTTGCCCCATACTTATATACCGAACACCGTTTGTTACACCGGCACCCATGACAACATGACCATGCGGCAGTGGTTTGAAACGGCTCCGGAAGAAGCAGTAAGCTACGCAAAGGCCTATATGTGCTTGTCTGAGGAGGAAGGCTTTGTGTGGGGCACGATCCGCACCGCCTGCGCCAGCGTCAGCGACCTGTGTGTGGTGCAGTTGCAGGATTACTTGGATCTGGGCGCACAGGCCCGGATGAATTTCCCTGGCACTACCGGCAATAACTGGGTGTGGCGGGTAGAAGAAGGCAGCTATGACGATGCCTTGGCAGATAAGATCCGCCAGTTAACAGCGATTTATGGCCGGCT
>JAZRCU010000223.1:0-1635 GCA_045659965.1 Faecousia sp. | reverse complement strand
CACATTGTATTTGACAACGTAGCCTTCTCCTACACCGGAGTGGGCAAGAATTTATCTAACTTAAGCTTCCGCCTTGCCCACGGCCAAACCTTAGGCATTCTGGGGGCAACCGCCTCCGGCAAGTCCACCATTGCCAATCTTTTGCTGCGGCTTTACGATCTGGACTCCGGCAAGATCTTGCTGGACGGACAGGATGTAAAAACCATTGACAAAGACACCTTGCGGAAGAAATTTGGCGTTGTGTTTCAAAATGATTTCCTCATGGAAGGCACAGTTGCCGACAACATCCGCTTCTTCCGTGACATTCCGGAAGAGCAAGTCAAGCAGGCAGCTGCCTGTGCCCAAGCAGACTTTATCTGGGAAAAGGGCGGTCTGGAAGCTCCTGTGGCCATTGGCGGCAACAATCTTTCCGGTGGCCAGAAGCAGCGTCTGCTGATTGCAAGAGCGCTGGCCTCTGACCCGGAAATTCTGGTGCTGGACGATGCCTCCTCGGCCTTGGATTACCAGACCGATGCGGCCTTCCGCAAAGCCTTGCGGGAGCATTACCGCCACACCACCACCGTTCTTGTGACCCAACGGGTCAGCTCTTTGCGCCATGCAGACCTGATCTTGGTGCTGGAAGATGGGCAGGCTATCGGCATGGGTGACCATGACACCCTGATGCAAACCTGTGAAGAATACCGACTGATCGCCAAGACCCAGATGGGCGACGGAAAGGAGGGGGCTGTATGACAAGCAAACCCAAACGTCCCTCCTTCAATCCTAACCATAAGGTCCGGGCGCTGCCTATGCTGGCCCGGCTCTGGCGCTACATCGGCAAATACCGTCTGCTGGTGATCGCAGCCATCACATTGGCCATTATCTCCAGCGTATTGATGCTTCTAGGCCCGAAGCTTTCCGGACAGGCTATCAATGCCATTGATCTGGGTGCAGGAAAAGTAGATTTTGCCACAGTCTGGCGCTGTGCCGGACTGATGTTAGGTGCTTATATCCTGTCCTCGGTCCTAGCCTATGTGCTGAGCCTTGTGATGCTGAAGCTGTCCCAGTCCATTTCCAAACAGATGCGGCAGGATGTTTTCCATAAGCTACAGGCGCTGCCGGTGGGCTTTTTTGACCGCTATCAGGCTGGCGACATTATCAGCGTGGTCACCTATGACATTGACACAGTTAACCGCAGCTTGTCTAACGATCTGCTGCAGATCCTACGCAGCGCCTTTACCGTGGCGATCTCCTTAGGAATGATGCTCTCTATCGCCCCCAAGCTGGTGGCTGTGTTTTTGCTGACCATTCCCCTTACTTTCTTTGTCACCCGGTACATCGTCACCAAGGCAAAGCCGTTGTTTCGCAAACGCTCGAAGAAGCTGGGTGAAATGAACGGCTTTGTGGAAGAGATGCTCTCCGGGCAAAAGACCCTCCACGCTTACGGACAGGAAGCCGCGGTGGAAGCGCGCTTCCAAGAGAAAAATGAGGAGGCCGTCCGGGCCTACACCTATGCCGAAGCCTTCGGCACTGTCACAGGCCCTTGCGTAAACTTTTTAAATAACATTTCTCTGGCCCTGATCTCCACCGCCGGCGCGGTGATGTTCCTGCAAGGATACATCCAGCTGGGTGACCTTAGTAGCTTTATCCAGTACT
>JAZRCU010000222.1:0-14266 GCA_045659965.1 Faecousia sp. | reverse complement strand
GCGGTGACCCATGTGCTTGTGAATGATCCCACCACCGGATATGGAATTTTTATTGAAAATATGTTAGACGCAGCGGCATAACAAGAAGAAGCCAGTGAAAGCACTGGCTTCTTCTTGCATTTTTTTGCGCGCCATGCTACACTGATTATGTCAAACTAAGTTACTTTAGGGACGATTGGAGTTTATATGCTTGTGCGGCGACTTCGGTAGCCGCACGGAAATTTTGGAGAGAGAGGACAAACTATGCAACCAAACAATCGCAAGATGCATTTGGATATTCTCCGTATCTTGGCATGCCTATTTGTTATCTTTAATCACACCGGAGACGCTGGCTTCCAACTTTTTACTATCTATCCGACTGGTGGTTTCGTCTACTTTTTTCTGACTTTTTTTACTGTTTTGTGCAAAACAGCTGTTCCTATATTCTTGATGATCTCCGGTGCGTTGCTTTTAGGCAGAGATATTTCACTGAAAGATATTTGGCTAAAACGCATTCCAAAATTTTTACTCGTATTAGTTGGAATTTCTTTTCTGTGTTACGTATATAGCATAAAAGATGATTTTTCACTATTTTCTTTTGCTGAATATGTAAAGCAGCTATATTCAACGAAAGCTTCCGGTCATTTGTGGTATCTGTATGCCTATATTGCTTTCCTGATGAGTTACCCGTTCTTGAATGCAATTGTGAAACATTTATCCAATAAAGGGTATTATTTGTTAATGGCCTTGTATGCAGCCACCTGCATCCTTGGAATACTGGATACTTATGTTTTCAAATTATCTATGTATCCGGACTTGCAACCGAATTGGTTAATGTATGACATTGTTATCTTTCCGTTGATCGGGTATTTTATTGAAAATCGTCTGGATATAAATAAATTCCAATTCAAGCAAAAGCTCATAGTTGGCGTGGCAAGCCTGATTCCTCTGATTTCAGCAATGCTTCTTAGCTATTATTTGCATATCACCACAGGACATGCGCTGCAAACACATTATTCGTTCATGGTATTAATTCCCAGCGCGGCAATTTATATCTTTGCAAAAACACTTTTCTACAGGATGAAAACAAATACGCGCGGTGCAAAACTCATATCAACCATAGGCGCTTGCACATTTGGTGTGTATTTGATCCATCTGACTTTCCCTTGTAGGGGATTGCTGATTGAGCTGTTCTATGAGGTAATGCCGATCCCTTCGCCGGTCGCATGCGCTTTTTACTGCTTGTCAGTTTTCGCCCTTTGTACGGCCGCTACATATCTGTTTAAAAAAATACCCGTTATTGGAAAATTGGTGTAATAATTCCTATGCTTACCCATTATCCAAATAAAAACAGAGCAGACCATAATTTGGTCTGCTCTTACTTATTCATTTTGGGATTGTTGGTTCTTTCCAACAGATAGTCCACAGAAACCTTGTGAAAATCCGCAATTTTAATAAGTGTGGTGGTAGGGATGTCAATATCGCCCCGTTCATAATTGCTGTACACTCGCTGGCTGCAGGAAAGAATTTCTCCCATTTTTGCTTGCGACAAATCCTTGTCCTCTCGCAAGTCACGAATTCTGCGATAATAAGGCATAACCACACCACCTTTTGAATGATGTGTTTTATTATACCTTAGAAAGTTTTTCGCTATTGACTTTTAGCGAATATTTCGCTAAACTAGTTTTAGCGGTAGCACTTCAAAACACACAGAAGGAGATGTCGAAAATGGGAAGAAATCTCGATCTAGGCAAACTAGATGATCTGTTTGCGCAAGGTAAAGATTTTAAGCTATCCGGAAAAGTATATGAGGAACGAACCGGCGTTGCGTTACCGATAGCAAAATCCTATATAAAGCATTCCTCTGTGCTTGTTAATAAGGCTGCCAAGTTAGGCTTTATAATCACTGATGTTCAAGAGGAGCCGGCCATCGAAAGAATTGTGTATTTTAAGAAAAAGTGAGGTTATATATTTATGAAGAAAATAATTGCTTTTATTTTAGTTTTGTCATGCTGCGTTACATTGTGCGCTTGTGCTGGCAGCAAATATACAGGTACATATGTGCGAAAGTCAGGTGGTAGTGGAATTGATGATTCTGCTGCAGTTGTAACTACATTGGTATTATCTCCGGATGGTACAGGAAGTATGGTAGAAAAAGTAAAAACCGCAAATGCCAATGATATTTTGCGGTATGGTTATGTAGCAGGCTATATCTTCTCAGAATACGAATTAACATGGGAAGAAAATGATGGATATCTGTTTATAGAAGCTTCTGGAAAAAGATATAATTACCAAGGCGAGTCAAAACACAAATTTACCGAATCATATGAGTTGAAGGGTAAAGAGTTGTATACTCTTGAGGGCGAAAGTACAGATTTTATAAAAGAATAATATGCTTGGAGGGAACGTCTTGTGTGCCGTTCCCTTCAATTATTTGTTGGTCCTATATTGACACACTGGTGTCCGGGACCTCGATTATCCAGAAGAGCAGACTCGTCGACGCCTTCGCCCTTTTGCTTGCAATTTTGCTGCGTTGTGCTATGATGGGAAAAGAATGTCACGGGAGGGCTGAAAATGTTATTTTTGTGTCTTGCGATATTGAGTAGCAGCGCCATATCTTTCATTATGCGCATCAGCACAAATAAGGTGTCTGCCAAGCTGAGTATGCTGGGTGTCAATTACATAATTTGCTCCTTGCTTGGGGCTGCCTATGCCGGGTTTGATTTGGCGTGTCCGGAGGTGCCGGGATTTTCCGTCACCGTTATGCTGGGCGTTGTAAGCGGTATTTTGTATCTTGGCGGCTTTGTAGCCTTCCAGTGGAATACTGCAAAAAGCGGCATTGTATTAAGCTCTATTTTTATGAAACTGGGGCTTTTGGTGCCGATGCTTTTGTCGGTGCTGATTTTTCGTGAGCTTCCTACATGGGCCCAGATCATAGGCTTTTGTATTGCGATTTTTGCCATTGTGTTGATCAATGGAAAGGGAGAAAAAGGGGAAAGCAGTCTTGGTTGGCCGCTGATTGCAATGCTTCTGCTTTGTGGCGGTTCGGATGCTATGTCCAAAGTGTTTGAGGTATTGGGAACTGCTGCCCTTTCTCAGCAATTCCTGTTTTATACCTTTGCCGTGGCATTGGTGTTGTGTACGGTATTGGTGGTATATAAAAAAGAACGTCCGGGGATTTGGGAAATTCTGTTTGGCGTTGCCATCGGTATCCCTAATTTCTTCTCTGCCAAATTTTTGCTCAGGTCCCTGGCGGATCTGCCGGCGGTGGTGGTTTATCCCAGCTTTAGTATCGCGACGATGCTGCTCACCACCTTGATTGGGGTTTTCTTCTTCAAAGAGCGACTGGTAAAACGCCAATGGCTGGCGCTGGTTGCGATCATCGCCGCGCTGTTTTTGCTGAATATCTAGTGTTTTCAAAACGGCAAACCGGTAACGTTTTAATATCAGCTGGATATGGTGTTATTATGGTCGATTTATGTTGGTTTTGTTTCTGGCTTTTCAACAAAAAATCCTCTTGAAAAAAGAATCGTTAAATGTTATTATTAAGATGTATTGTTGTATATTTGCGGTTTTTTAACAATAAAAACTGGGTGATTTTTCGCCCCGGAGGATGAATATATGAAGAAAAAGCCTGATATTACAAGCTATAATATCGACTTCCGTCACGACAATGAGCGTGCCAAAAACCGTTGGCTGCTGGTATTTTATGATAGTGTGCTGTACCTGCTATGCTGGTTGGCCGTTTTCGTGCTGCGTCCGCTGGTGGTAGGCTCTAAGTTCCATTTAGTATCTATCTGTATGCTCTGTGCTGGTTATGCGTTGTTTTTTGGCTGGCGGTTTGCGTTCCGGTGCTATAAGCAGATTTGGCGGTTTGGTGCTGTTCGCACCTTTGCCCGGGAATTGGCTGCCGGTATTTTGGGCGCAAGCCTTTTGGTGGCGGTATTCTACAGCGCAGATAAAATTTTCTATGTTTCTCCCATGCCGTATATGTCGCTGATTGGATTTGCTGCGGTTTATGTGGTGGCGAGCCTTGCTACCCGGATTTTTTATTTCTATCTGTTCTTTATGGCGCAGCAGGACTCCAAGGTGGCACCGAAAATGCGTTGGCTTCTGAAAAAGCTGGGCAAGGTGGATGTATCTGAAGAAGAGCAGGATGTAGATGCGCCTGTTCTTACCATGCCCATCAATGAACTGAAGAATTTAGCGGAGCAATTTGCAATTCGGGGTACGATCACCAAGATCGCCCAGATCAATAAAGGCTATATCAACCGCACGTATCGGGTAGAGACTTTGTCTGACTCCGGTAATGTACATAAGTATATTTTGCAGCGGATCAACACCAATGTATTCCCGGATGTGGATGCCCTGATGGGCAATATGAAACTTACTACTGACCATCTGCAGGAGAATTTCCATTTGCCCGGCTACAATAAGCGCGGCTCGGTGCAGGCCATTCGCCAGACCAAGGACGGAAAGACTTTCCTGAAGGACGCGTCCGGTTACTGGCGCATGATGACCTATTTTGATCATGTATATTCTCTGGATCTGCCTAATCATCCGGAAACATTCCGGCAGGCAGGTGAGGCCTTTGGCAACTTTATGAAGGGCATGGCAGATGTGGATGCCAGCCAGATCCGGGAGGTTATCCCTAACTTCCACAACACTGCCAGCCGCTATCAGGCGCTGGAGGACACCATTTCCCGGGATCCTGTGGGGCGTGTAAAGGACGTGCTGCCGGAGATCGAGTTTGTCCGGAAGCACACGTATTTGTATGGTCTGATCAGCGAAGCTTTGGCATCCGGGCAGATTCCTACCCGTATTTGTCATAATGATACCAATCTGAATAATATCCTATTTGATAACGACACCCATTTGCCGGTGGCGATTATAGATCTGGACACAGTAATGCCCTCTTCGCCCCTATATGATTTCGGCGACAGTCTGCGCATCGGCACCAATACTGCCAAAGACGACGAGAAGGACCTGAGCAAGGTTTCCTGTAATCTGCATCTTTATGAGCAGTATGCCCGGGGCTATCTTTCTGCCTGCGGTGATGTGCTGACGCAAAAGGAACTGGAGCTTCTGCCCTTTGCTTCCTTGGTCATTACTGCTGAGGATGGTATCCGATTCCTCATGGACTATATTAATGGTGATATCTACTATAATATTTATTATCCTGAGCAGAATTTGGACCGCGCCCGTACCCAGCTGAAATTGCTGGAGGATATGGAGAAAAAACTCCCGCAGATTAAAAAAATTCTGCAAAGCATCTATGATGAGCTGGCGCTGGATGTGCAGCTGGCAGAGTAAGGAAGTGTTTAATGTGGAAAATCTTAGAGTGATCATTCCTGCTGCAGGACAGGGTAAGCGACTGCAAGCTGTCAGTGGCGATATGCCCAAGGCTATGTTCCGGGTAGGCGGACGTCCTATGCTGGATATCGTGCTGGAAAATACAGGCTTTATTGCCCCTGCTGATACATATATTGTGGTGGGCTATGCCAAGGAGCAGATCTTAGAATATTTGGGCGAGCGCTATCACTACGCTGAGCAGAAAGAGCAGTTGGGCACCGGTCATGCGGTTATGACCTGCGCAGAAGCCTTCAAAGATTTTGATGGCGATGTGCTGGTGACTTTTGGTGATATGCCTCTGTTCCGTCGCAGCGAAATGGAAAAGATGTGCCAGCTGCATCGGCAGGCCGGCGCAGATTGCACGTTGATGACTGCTGAAAATCCGGAGCTGACCATGTGGGCCCGGGTGACCCGGGATGAAAACGGCAAATTTGCTGCTATCGTAGAGGGCAAGGATTGCACTCCGGAGCAGGCGCAGATCAAGGAGCTTTTCTCCGGTGTTATGGTGTTTAACAGCCGTTCTTTGTTCCAGATTTTGCCGCAGGTAGGCTGCGCCAATGTGCAGAAGGAATACTATCTGACACAAGTGCCGGAGCTGATGACCCAACAGGGCATGAAGGTGGAAACTTATTTCACAAAAGACGGCAATGATCTGCGTGGTATCAACACGCCGGAAGACCTGGAAGTGTGCGAGAAGATCTTGTCCCAGCGCTACGCAATGGTATAATGAACATAATAAAAAAGAGCAGTCAGATGACTGCTCTTTTTTGTTAGTCGCCTAATTTAATTTTGATGCCGCCACCGGAGTCAGAATCAGAATTGTGAATTTTCAGGTAGGGAGAGAGCTTTTGTGCGGTGTTCATAAGGGGCATAGACTGGATGTACACTTTGCCCGGGCCGGTTACCCGGGTATGGAACAGACCTTCACCGCCTAGGAAAATATTTTTTGCGCCCTGCACCGGCTGGATATCCATGGTGCAGCTTTCGGTCATAGCGGCTAAGTATCCGGTGTCTACCACGATGCTTTCTCCGGCAGCCAGTTCGTATTCTTTACAATGGCCGTCGATCTCTAAAAATACCAGACCGCTTCCGCTGATTTTCTGCATAATGAAGCCTTCGCCACCCAGAAAGCCCTTGCCAAGACTTCTTTGCAGGTAGATAGAAAGTTCCAGGCCCTTTTCCATGGCAAGAAAGCCCCGTTTTTGCACGATAATGCCGTTGCCCGGGGTGACCTCGTAGGGAATGATGCTGCCGGGGAAGCAGGCGGCAAAGGCAATCATACCTGCTGCGCCTTGAGGAGTATACTCATTCATAAACAGCGAATCACCGGAGAACATTCTGCCCAGCATTTTCTTCAAACCGCCACCGGAGGTGGTATCCATTTTCATGTTGGGGGACATCCAGCTCATGGCACCGCTTTCGGAGCAGAGGGTCTGCCCGGCTTCCGGGTAGCAGATCACTACCGGCAGATGGCCGCCTTCAATCTCATATTTTAACATATGCATACATCCTTTCTTGGTTGATTGTGGTCAAAGCACTTCTTAAAAATATTATAATAAATGCCTGTTTTCCCGTCAATAAAATTGTGTGCAGAGATTGTAGATTTCTGTCTTTCTTTTTTTGTTGGATGTGCTATAATGGCAGAAAACCACTTTTTTTGGAGGCTTTTATGATCGGATTGGGTACGATTGTCAATACCGTTGCCATTATTGTCGGCGGCTTATTAGGTCTGCTGCTGAAAAACGGTGTGGCAAAGCGTTTTGAAAAAATACTGATGCAGGTGCTGGGGTTGGCTACCATTTTTATTGGAGCTGGCGGTGTATTTAAATATATGCTGGTGATAGAAAATGGCGCTATGACTACCCGGGGCACCATGCTTCTGATCTTCAGCTTGGTGATCGGCTGCATTTTGGGTCAGCTTCTGGATATTGAAGCCAAAATGGAAACCCTTGGGGTGAAGCTGAAAGCGGCAGTAAAGATCCAAAATGACAATCTGTTTGTAGAGGGTTTTGTGACGGCTTCTTTGATCGTCTGCGTAGGGGCGATGGCCATTGTAGGCGCTATGCAGGATGGCCTTTCCAGAGATAGCTCCATGCTGATCGCTAAGGCACTTCTGGACTTTGCGCTGGTGGCCATTTTGGCATCTGCCTATGGCGTAGGCCCTGTATTTTCTGCCTTGCCCATCTTTGTATATCAGGGGGCGATCACCATTATCGCAGCGCTTTTTGGCGCGGTGATCTCAGATGCATTGATCGCAGAGCTGTCTTTCGTGGGAAGCGCGTTGATCTTTTGCGTAGGTGTCAATTTGGTGAAGGAAAAGACCTTTAAGGTGGCCAATATGCTGCCTGCGCTGCTGATTCCCATTGCTTGGGAGATCTTGCAGGTTTTATTTACATAAAAGTAGAATTTTTGAAACAGCCGCGTGCTTTTTTTGGCGCGCGGCTTTTTAACAAAATCTTCTAAAAAAAGGAAAATACCCCTTGCAATTTATTTGGATTTGTGCTAAATTAGCATTAGTACTAAAAAATAAAAGTGCAAATTTAAATTATACGTGATTTTTATATACCATCAGGAGGTGATGTGTGTGGCGCGAAGACGGATAAATACCACCAAATATGAGATTATACGGACAGGAACACAATTGTTTCTGGAGAAAGGATATTCTGCCACAACACCAAAGCGGATCTGTGAGGAATTGAATATCAGTACAGGTAATCTGACATATTATTTCCCCACTAAGGAGCATTTGTTGGCGGTGCTGGTGGAGATGCTTTGTACATTCCAGTATAAGACTATGCAGGATATGGTGCAGGAAGAAGGCACCACATCTTTGCTGGCGGTGTGTTTGGAATTGGCAGCCATGGCTTCCATGAGCGAGGAGAGCCAGGTTGCAAAGGAATTTTATCTGGCGTCTTATACCAGCCCCCTGTGTTTGGAGATCATTCGCAAAAACGATGCCAAGCGATCTTGTTTGATTTATGGTAAGTTCTGCCCCGAATGGGAGAAGCAGCGATATATTGAGGCGGAAGCCTTGGTCTCCGGCATTGAGTATGCAACCATAATGACCACGGAAGACTCTGTTGGACTGGAAGAGCGGATCACTTGCGCCTTAGATAACATTATGAAGATCTATAATGTGCCTGAGGATACCCGAAGCCGCAAGATCAATCAGGTGTTGGCGATGGACTATCGGGCCTTGGGATGCCGTATCTTATCCCAGTTTAAAGAATTTGTGGAACAGACCAATGAACAGGCTGTTGAGATGCTGCTTAGCGGCGATCAAGATTAAACATTATACTCTTCTGAGGAGGAAATTATATGCGGAATAACTTGTTTAAAAGAGCGCTGTGCGTTCTTCTTGGTTTGGTGCTGGCAGCAACTTATTTGCCGGTCAGTCAGACAAAGGCGGCTACGGTGCAACAGCCGCTGAATATTATCGCAGGCAGCAAAAAAGCGGATGCCAATTCTATCATTTGGGAAGATTTCTTCGGCCCGGATGTGATGCACACAGAATTTGCAGGCGCAGTATGGACAGATAAATCTGTTTTTGCAGAAGAAACCGATCTACTTCCCGGTGTCACGCTGGATGATAATAACAATTTCTTGGTGGCTTTATCTGCCTTGGCTTCCAATGTGTATATCACCGGTTACACCACATCTCCTACAGATACCATGTTGGTGTTGGACCTTTCTGCATCTATGGTGGATAAAACATATGATGTGGGTTATATTCGCTCCGGTGAGCGCTACCATCTGGCCTCCGGCATTGATATGTCTTTGATGGAAGCGATGGTCAAAGCGGCAAATGATACCATTGCTGCTTTGATGAAGCAAAACAGCAACAACCGGGTTGGTGTTGTGCTTTACTCCGGCAATATCTCTGCCGATAGCGCGATCGTTGTATTGCCTTTGGGCAGATACACAGGGGTAAATGGCGCATATTTAACTCTGGATGCAGAATATACTACCAGCACGCTGTACACCTATGATGGCAATACCCGTTGGTGGGCTTCCGTTGGCCAGAGCGAGCCTTATGTGGATAGCGCAAGCGCAGTTTCTGTATCGGTTGCAGATACCTTAAAGACAGAAGAAGGGGCTGCAGTAGCGGATCTTTCCAAGGTTGTCGAGGGCGGTACATATACGCAGAACGGCCTTTTGAAGGCAATGAATGAATTTCTTGCCGTAACAGACACTATCGTTCCCGAGGGCAAGCCTCAGGCCGGTGCAGAGCGTATGCCTGTGATCGCGCTGATGAGCGCTGGCGCGCCTACCATCGCAACAACTTCTTATACCAGCGTTGGCAATGCCAATACAGGTGATGGCACAACAACAAATGACACGATCACATTCCTGACCCAGCTGACTGCGGCATATGTTCGCGGTATGGTGGCGCAAAAGTATCAGGAGTCTGCATCGGATGATGAGAACGTTCTGTTTATGACGCTGGGCCTTGGCACAGAGTATAATGCTGCAGCAACGCAGACGCTATATCCCAATGGCTCTAGCAACAATTTGAGAAGCTACTGGAACACCTATTTGGCAGCCAATGACGGCGCAGTAGTGACGGCCATTGGCGAAAATAACACCCTGAGCCTGACCAGAAACAGCGCTGTAGAAGCCATGAATTATGTGGACAAGTATTTCTATGCCAGCGATGCAGAAGGCTTGAGCGCTTCCTTTGCCAAGATCCTGAACCAAATTCAGCAGAAGGCTGAATCTTATTCGACCTTGGTAGAAGGCGATGGCGCAAATTTCTCCGGCTACGTTACTTTTGAGGACGTGCTGGGCGAAATGATGCAAGTGCACGATGTGAAGGGCATTTTGATGAATGACGGCAAGGGCGGTCAAGTGCTCTATACCGGCAAGGGCGTAGCTAAGAGCATCAACGAAGGTGCATTGGGCAGCCAGAGCACACCCACAGAGCGTGGCGATGAGTTGATTCGCACTGTGAAAGAGCGAATTCCCGGCATCACCACCCCCCAGGCCCAGCGGTTGATCAGTTGGGCATATTTGGATGAGCAGCTTTATTATGTGGACGATACCCATTGGAGCAACTATATCGGCTGGTACGCTGATGCCCAAGGCAATTATGTAGGCTTCTGGGATAAGGACACCGGTTATGAAAATGCGCCTGCCGGTGCAGTTTACGCAAACCGCTCTTACGGCTATTTGGGAGATCAGGATAATACAGACATGATGCACGTGGTGGTTTTGGTTCGCACAGAACTAGCCACCCGGAAGCAGACAGTTTATTTTAAGATTCCTGCCGCCTTGCTGCCTACTGTGCAGTATAAGGTGACTTTAAATCCCGACGATGCCACAAAGGTGGATGCACTTGTCCGGGAAGGCGACATTCCCATGCAGCTGGTATTTGAGGCCGGCCTGCGTTCGGATGTGAATGCTGTCAATTTGGAGCAGAAGATCGCAGAGCATGTTGCTGCCGGTGGACATATCCACCGCAATAGCGATGGCACAGTGAACTTCTATACAAATGAATGGGCCGTTGGTAACGACACCAACCAGAACGGCATCCCCGATCCGGAAGAGGTGGAGACCGCGAAGGTCACCGAGTCCCATTTCCATCCGGCTATGGACAATACCCGTTATTACTACACAGAGGACACACCAATTCTGGACGCTTCCGGCAACCAGATCACAGATCCCAATGCGGTGCTGTCCGGAACGTATCATATTGATCATTACTATTATAACCAGACCCAGCGTATCAGCACAGAAAGAACTGTGGCAGCGGAAACCATAAAGGCGGCAAAGTACATTGACGGCAGATGGGTGATTCCCGGCGGCACGATGTTCCGGGAGCTGACTCGCCTGAGAGTAATGAAAGAGGACAATGCAACCTCCACATTGGATTACTCCCGTTTCTCCGCCACCTTTGCAGCGGTGGGCAAGCAGGATGTCTATTCTTTCTTGGGCAATAACGGTACATTTACCGTTGCGCCTGCAACAGGTATTACTTTGCGTCAGGAAATTTCCGGCGAAATTGCAAACGATACCCAGTTTACTTACCAGATCAGCCTCTCTGATATTCCGGACGGAACACAGGCTGCGCCTAAGCTCACCGATGCCAATGGCGAAAATATTTCCGGTGTGAGCATGTCCGAATATCGCGATGGCCAGTTTACTTTAACGATGCCTGCAGGCATTACCGCCTATATTTCCGGTATTCCTGCCGGCGCGCAGGTGCAGATCGCAGAGCAGGTAGATGGCGATTACAAGGTGGTTGGTGCAACTGTGGCAGGACAAGAAGTGCCTGCCGATCAGGATGTGACATTGACAGTTCCTGCTTACCGGAGTAACGGCGGATTGTTACCTGCGGTTGCGCAGATGGTACCTGTGGTGATCACCAACGGGCCTAACCTCTATGGTGATTTGATCATCAGTAAGGACGTGTTCCACGACCTGCCCAGCGACCCGGCTGCGTTGGCCCAGAAGGAATTTACTTTCCATTTGACCCTGACCGGAAGCAAGATCGCCCAAGGTGACATCTTCCAAACTTCGGAAGGAGCACAGGTCAAGGTAGGCGCCAATGGCGAAGTGATCTTTGCAGATGGCAGCCCCATCGTCTTGAGAAATGAAGAGTCTATCACCATTTTGCAGATTCCTGCCGGCACGTTCTATCAAATAACAGAAGATCAGCTGCCCGGCTTCGCATTAGACAGCATTGGCAATGATCCTACTGCCACAGTTGCTGCAGGCATTATCAGCGGTAGAAAAACCTCCTTGGCAGATTTCTACAACCGCTATCCTGCTGCGTTCTTCTCTGACAGTATTCCTTTGAGCCTGCGTTTGACAGAGGTTTTGAAGGTGTTGGAAGGCGCACCCGGTGACGAAGAATTTACCTTTGTTCTGCAGCGGTTGCTGGAGGATGGATCTTTCCATGATGTAGCAGAAGAAAACGGCCAATATTTGATCAAAGTTGGCGCGAATGAAACCAAACAAGCCGATTATCAGCTGCTGTTTGGTACTGTCGGCACATATTTCTTCCGCATTGTGGAAATGAAGCCCTCTGAAGTAGGTGGGGAAGATACCCCCGGCATGACCTACTCTACCATGCAAGCCTTGTTTGAGGTGGTCGTGACCGATGATAATATGGATGGAGAACTGGAGCTTGAAGTACGGGAAGAAGCCCATGTGATTGCGTCCGGTGATAAAAACGGCATTCAGATAGCGACTACCTTTGAAAACATTTATGAGGCAGGCGCGACCAATACCCAGCTGCATGTGCAAAAGACCTTGACCAATCCGGCCAATGCCAATATTGCACTGACAGAGTTCCACTTTGATATGGTGGCCTGTGACCAGCAGGCGACACCCTTGGCTGGCGCACCGGTAGAAACAGTTACTACTTCTGCCCTCGGTGAGGCAACCTTTAACCTCGTTTTGGATGAAGAGAAAACCTATTACTATCTGATTTCTGAGCAGATTCCTGCAAATGCTCGGACCGGCATGGCGTATAGTCCTGCAAAATATCTGTTCAAGGTAACAGTTGAGAAAAAGACTGTTGGGGCAGATACGGTCTATGTAGTAGCAGAGCGGTCTTTGACAGAGCTGACTACCAATACCCAGATACAACCGATTAACGGCATCTATACGGCTTGTTTTGAAAATGTTTACAGCCTGCAATCTACTCATGTAGAGATTCCTTATCAGAAGGAACTGATAGGCCGTCAGGCAAAAAGCAATGAACAGTTCTGGGCACAGCTTGTGCAGACAGATGGCATGTTCCATCCCTTGGAGAACGGCTTGGAAGAGCGCTATGTACTGCCTTATACCGCTGGCAGTGCCATTAAGCTGACCTGCGACAAGGTGGGCACTTACCACTACAAGCTTACCGAGGAAGTGCCGGAGCTAGCCCAGTACAGCGAAGAGCTTGGCAAGTATATATCCGATGGCGTTGCTTATGATCCTGCGGTGTATCATATCACGGTGAATGTTACCGACAATGGCAATGGCGCATTGGTAGCAGAAACTGTAATTCAGTAGAGAGGTGAAGCTATCCCCGTACAGAATGTTTTGTTTGTAAGCACATATATTATCACCGGTCAGGAGCAGGTACAGATCGGCGGCAATCAAATCTTGTCCGGCAGAAATCTGGTTGCAGATGAGTTTGTGTTTGGCTTGTATAGTGATGCAGCCTGCACCCAGCTGATCACCAGAACTACCAACCGGGCAGATGGTACATTCTTCTTTGCGCCCATGACCTATACGGTTGCGGATCTTGAGGAAGATCATGGAGAAAAGACCTACACCTACTATGTCAAACAAATCCCCGGCACCCAGAATGGTGTCACCTATGATCCTGCTGTTCATACTGTGACTGTCACCGTTTCCCATGAAAATGGCGCATTGGTGGTAATGCCTTCTGACAATCATAATGTTCTGCAGATCAATAACCGCTATGCGTCCGAGTCTGTGGCCATCACCCTTCCCGGCAAAAAGATCTTGTCCGGTGACTGGACCAATGTAACCAACAAGAGCTTCCGGTTTGAACTGTTCGCAGCTGACGAAACCTATGCCATTACCCAGACAACCCCCATTGCTGTACAAACTGTTGATGGCGGTAAGGACTTTGCCATTACCCTTAGCTATGCAGATGGTCAGGAGGGTAAGCACTACTATGTTCTGAAGGAAGCTGCAGGGGTCAAGGCGGCCGGTGTCCAATATGATGCCGGTGAGTACCATATTTTGATCAATGTATCTGATCCCGGTGCAGGTCAGCTGGTGGCCTATACCACGATCTATCGTTCCGGTACCGGGGATGCTGCAACCTTGGTGTTTACCAATCTCTACAAGGCAGCGC
Source organism: Faecousia sp. (assembly GCA_045659965.1). Lineage (GTDB taxonomy): Bacteria > Bacillota > Clostridia > Oscillospirales > Oscillospiraceae > Faecousia. The sequence goes on along the minus strand of JAZRCU010000222.1, from coordinate 114 downwards.
CGATCCAGACCATGTTGGAAGGCACTACAAACTATGTTGACGCTGCCGCTAAGGACTCTGTGGATATGGATGACGGGCAGTTCCAGTTCTTGGTGCTGGAAGGCGAAAAGGTGG
>JAZRCU010000221.1:0-3356 GCA_045659965.1 Faecousia sp. | reverse complement strand
GTTGCTGTTGAGACTGCTAAGACCGCCAAGGTTTTCGGCATTGACCCCAAGGTTGCTATGCTGAGCTTCTCCACCAACGGCTCCGGCAAGGGCGGCACTGTGAAGCTGAGCCATGACGCCACTGTGATCGCTAAGGAGCTGGCTCCCGAGCTGGCAATCGACGGCGAAATGCAGTTTGACGCAGCGGTTGCTCCCGAGGTCGGTCAGCCGAAGTTCCCCGGTTCTCCCGTGGCTGGCTACGCCAACACCTTCATCTTCCCCTGCATCGAAGCTGGCAACATCGGCTACAAGATCGCACAGCGTTTGGGCGGTTTTGAGGCTTACGGCCCCATCCTGCAGGGTCTGGCAGCTCCCATCAATGACCTGTCCCGCGGCTGCAACGCAGACGAAGTGTACAAGATGGCAATTATCACTGCCGCAATGGTTTAATTTTCAGCAAAATGAGGGCGCGAAAGCGCCCTCGTTTTTTTCATTTTTCTACCCGGTAAAAACCTTAGGATTTCCAAGGGTTTTTGCCGGTTTTTTATTTTCATTTTTCTGCTGAAAAATTGCTTGTTTTTTTAGGAAAAATATGATAAAATTTAGGTTGAGAAAATATACGATTTTTTCCACAGATAAAAGGAAAAATTTTAGACGAAAGGGGCCCAAAATTATGTTTTCCTCTGCCTATGTTTGGGCGAAAGTACTAAGTTTCCTAGAAGAGCAGCTCACCTCCATCACCGTGTCTACTTGGTTTGACGATGCAGAGGTTGTAGAGCTGAACGAACAGGAGCTGATTTTGTATTCTCCCACGGAATTTCGCCGGGAGATCATCCGCCGCCGCTGCACCGATCATATCCAGGATGCCCTGAAGGAGATCTTCAACTCCGAGGCAAAGCTGGTGGTCTTTGGCGATGAGGAGCTTCGGGCCTATAAAACCAAAGGCACCGGAAACAGCTCCATGGATTTTAATCCGCAGTTCACCTTTGATAATTTCGTGGTGGGCCCGTCCAACCGATTTGCCCACGGCGCTGCCATCGCTGTCAGCAATCAGCCCGGACAGACTTATAACCCTCTGTTTATTTACGGCCCTCCCGGTGTGGGCAAGACCCATTTGCTCTACGCCATCGCCAACGGCATCCGCAAAAACAATCCCGATGCCAACATTGTCTATATTAAGGGCGACCAGTTTACCAACGAGCTGATCACCGCCATCCAGAGCGGTAAAAATATTGAATTCCGCAGCAAGTACCGGGAAGCCGATCTTTTCCTGATCGACGATATCCAGTTTATTGCCGGCAGAGATTCTACTCAGGAAGAATTCTTCCACACCTTCAACAAGCTTTATGAAGAAAATAAGCAGATCGTCATGACCTCTGACCGGAAGCCCAGCGATATGCTCACCTTGGAGGATCGTCTGCGTACCCGTTTTGAATGGGGTCTGCTTGCCAGCATCGAAGCCCCGGACTATGAAACCAGAATGGCCATCATCAAGACCAAAGCTGTTTCTCTGGGTCTGGATCTTAGCGACGACGTGTGTAACTACATTGCCGTCAATGTCACCAACAATGTCCGGCAGATTGAAGGTACTGTAAAAAAGATCATGGCTTACCGGGATCTGAATAACATGCCTCTGGATCTTCCCAATATCTCCCGGGCCATTGACGATATGTTTAAGAGCGAAGGCAACGCGCTGCCTACACCTAGCCTGATCATTAATCAGGTATGCAAGTTCTACTCTATTGACGAAACTGTCCTTAGAGGCACACTTAAAAATAAGGGAACTGCGGAGGCCCGTCAGGTAGCAATTTACCTGATCCGCCAGCTGACAAACCTCAGCACCCCGGATATCGGTAAGGAATTTGGTAAGGACCACTCCACCATTATCCACTCCATTAAGAAAGTGGAAAATGCTCTCAAGAGCGGCGACGAAAATCTGCGTAACCACATCCGCGATATCACCGCCAATATCAATTCCAGCCTGTAACGCTATCGGGGTTCGTTTTTTCGTAGTATAAACTTATCCACACCCTCTGTGGATTGTGGAAAGATAAGTTGTGGAAAAAAGTAGGATAAAATTTTTCCCACATCCCCTGTGGATAAACATAAGTTATCCACAATCAGGGTGTTGACAAAAAGTGCTTGTCTTTCTAAGACAAAACCCACTTTTCCACATAAAAATCCCCTACGACTACGATTACTACCTAAAATATTTACTTTTATATATATTTTATATATTTAACAGAAAAGAGGTTATGACCATGCGTTTTACCTGTGAAAAAAATATGCTGGTAACAGGACTGAATATTACAGGAAGAACTGTTGCCCAGAAGAGCGCGCTTTCTGCCATTGAAGGCATTTTGTGTAAGGCTGCCAGCGGTTTGAGTCTGACAGGCTTTAATATGGAAACTGCTATCACTTACCTGATCGATGCCGATGTTTCTGACGAGGGCTCTTGCATTTTGCCTGCAAAGCTTTTCGGTGATATTGTGCGCCGTCTGCCGGAAGGCCCTGTAACTGTGGTGGTAGATGATAATTACAAGGTTTCTATCCGGGCCGGCTATGCTTCTTTCACCATTTCTGCAGAGTCTGCCGATGATTATCCCGAGCTTCCCGATGTAGGCGACGGAAAGAGCATCCGTATTCCCCAAATGGCTATGAAAGAGCTGATCGGTGGTACTATTTTCTCTGTTTCTGAAAATCAGGGACGCCCCATCCATACCGGTGTAAAGTTTGAAGTGGAAGATGATAAGGTATCTGCCATTGCCGTTGATGGCTTCGGTCTGGCCCGCCGCACTTATCATATGGAAAATGCCAGCGGTAGAAATATCTCCTTTGTTGTGCCTGCACAGGGACTGAAGGAAGTAGAAAAGATCCTGCAGGATGGAGAAGAAACTGTTTCTTTTACCTTAGGAAGCAAGCACATTCTTTTCCAGATGGGCTGCGCAACGTTGATCTGCCGATTGCTGGAAGGTGAATTTTTGGATTGGCGCCGGGTAGTGCCTACCAACTGTCCTGTAAAATTGGTGGCCAACGTGGCAGAACTTAGCTCCTCTTTGGAGCGTGTGGGTCTGATCGTTTCTGAAAAGTATAAGAGCCCTGTGCGTTGTGTTTTCTCCGATCAGGTGCTTCTGTTAAAGACCAACACCACCATTGGCGCAGCAGAGGATCGCTGCAGCTTTGCCGGTGACGGTAAGGAGCTGGAGATAGGCTTCAATGTTCGTTATCTCATTGACGCGCTGCGTGCCATTCCCAGCGAGGAAGTGGTGCTGGAGCTGACAAACGGCTTAAGCCCCATTGTCATGACCCCGGCAGAAGATAAGTACGATTTCTCTTACATGGTTCTGCCTGTTCGTATTTCCACCTAATTGAGGAAA
>JAZRCU010000220.1:0-1904 GCA_045659965.1 Faecousia sp. | reverse complement strand
TTGTTGAAATTATAATGAAACACCCCAAAAGCAAAAGCTTTTGGGGTGTTTTTATATGCAATTAGAAGCCCAGAGGATAGGTCCAGCCCATGGAGTCCTCCACAACGCCGGTCTGCATGCCGTAGAGGTTATCATACAGCTTCTGGGCGGTGGGGCCTACCTTGCCGTCAGCCACCTGTACATCAGTGCCGTAGATATTCAGCCAACCGATGGGGGAGATAACTGCGGCAGTGCCGGAAGCGAAGATCTCCTTCAAGGAGCCGTCCTTGGCGGCTGCTACCACTTCGTCGATGCTCAGCTTCCGCTCGGAGACTTTTACGCCCCATTTGGTCAGCAGCTGGATAACGGAGTTCCGGGTGATACCGGGCAGGATGGTGCCGCTGTCCAGAGGTGCGGTGATCACTTCGTCACCGATCTTGAAGAAGGCGTTGGATGTGCCGATCTCTTCTACATACTTATGCTCTTCAGCGTCCAGCCACAGAACGTCCTTGCAGTTATGCTTGATGGCATCCTGAGAAGCACGCATACCGCCGCCGTAGTTGCCGCCAACCTTAGCGTAGCCGGTGCCGCCCTTGGCTGCACGGATGTACTTGTCCTGAACATAGATCCGGGTGGTGCTTAAGCCACCGTCGTTAGCTGCGTAGTAAGAGCCGGTGGGGCTGAGGATGATCATAAACTTATAGTGCTGAGCAGGCAGCACGGAGAAGGAAACCTCGTCGCCAAAGAGGAAGGGACGGATGTACAGGGAGGTGCCGGGTGCAGAGGGGATCCAATCCCGGTCTGCCTCGATGACAGCCTTCAAACCTGCCAGGAACAGATCACCGGGGACTTCCGGCATACACATACGCTCGCAGGTGTTCTTCATACGGGCAATGTTCATGTCCGGACGGAACAGCTGGATGCTGCCGTCGGGCTTGCGGTAAGCCTTCATGCCCTCAAACATCATCTGGGCATAGTGCAGTACGGCAGAAGCAGGCTCGATCAGGAAAGGTGCGTGGGGCTCTACACGATAGGAGTGCCAGCCCTTGCCCACATCATATTCCATGACGAACATGTGATCAGTAAAGTACTTGGCAAAACCCAGCTGTGTCTCGTCGGCAGGACGGGGCTTGGGGTTAGTGGTTCTGGTTACAGGAATTTGGTAATCCATGTTGATTTCCTTCTTTCTTAAATATGATAAAGTTCCGGCCGCCGGTCACGAAATACCGGAATGGTGCTGCGAATGTTATCAAGCACCCCTAGATCGCAGTCACAGGGGAGGATTTCTTGGGTTTCTCCGGCCAATGCCAAAGTGTTGCCCCAAGGGTCGATCACAGCAGAGTTGCCGCCGTAGACCGTTTCGCCTGCAGTGCCGCAGGAATTGCAGCAGACCACAAACATTTGGTTTTCAATGGCCCGGGCGGTGGTCAGGCTTCTTAAGTGAAAGGTGCGGACCTTGGGCCATTGGGATACCACAAAAAGCATGTCAAGACCCGGCACAGTTAAACTTCTGGTCAGCTCCGGGAAGCGGATATCGTAGCAGATCACAAGGCCGCAGGATACACCGTCTAAGGTGAAACGGGCCAAATGATCGCCCTTTTCAAAGTAATCGTCCTCACCCATGGGGGTGAACAGATGTGTCTTGTCATACTGGGCAACACACTTACCATCCCGGTCAAAGACATAGGCGGTGTTATATACCTTGGCATTTTTCAGATTGGATACGCTTCCGGCTACGATGTTGACATGGAATTTCTTTGCCAAAGCACCGATCCGTGCCTTTACGGCAGCGCCATCTTTGTCGCACAGCTCTGGCAGATTTTCCTTGGGGAAAAAGCCGGTGTTCCAAGTCTCCGGCAGCACCAGTACATCCGGTGCAGCTTCCATGGCTTGGGCGATCATAGCCTCTGCCTTTAAAAAGTTTT
>JAZRCU010000219.1:0-7929 GCA_045659965.1 Faecousia sp. | reverse complement strand
AGCAGGTGGGCAAAGTCCTTCGGCGGGTTCAGGTGATCAAAGAGCACTGGCAGATTCCGACGCAGATTTGTGTGCTGGCCCATGTGCCTGCCCAGATGAAGGCTGTCCGGGCGGGGGCCCCCTGTGACCTGATCTTCCAGTCTATCGCCGGCAGCCAGAAGGGCAACGAAGCCTTTGGCTTCTCGGCAGATACCTTACAGGAGGCAAAAGAGTTGCTCCTCCACCGGGGCACGGCCCAAGGGCCCAATGTGATGTATTTTGAAACAGGTCAGGGCTCGGAGCTTTCTTCCAATGCTCATCATGACACCGATCAGGTGACCATGGAAGCGCGATGCTACGGCTTTGCCAAGCATTTTTCTCCTTTCTTGGTCAACACTGTGGTGGGCTTTATTGGCCCTGAGTATCTATACGATGCCCGTCAGGTGACCCGGGCCGGCTTAGAGGACCATTTTATGGGGAAACTTTCCGGGGTGTCTATGGGCTGCGATTGCTGCTACACCAATCACATGCAGGCCGACCAAAATGACATTGAAAATCTGGCAACCCTACTCACTGTAGCTGGCTGCAACTACTTTATGGGTATCCCTCATGGAGATGACATTATGCTCAATTACCAGACCACCGGCTTCCGGGAAACAGCTGCCTTGCGGGAACTGACAGGAAAGACTGCTATCCCGGAATTTGCGCGCTGGCTGGAAAAAATGGGCTTTATGGAAAATGGCAAGCTGACAAAGAAGGCCGGAGACGGCTCAAGTTTACTGTTTTAAGGAGGGATACCTATGAATAAAGAAGAATTGACGGCTCTGGTGTCCCGGATCTTACAGGATATGCAGCCGCCTATGGTAAAGGGGAGTGAATATCCCCCGGCTGATCCCGGCCCCCAAATGCCCCGGCAGCAGTATGACCCCGGGGAATTTGTGGAGGATATCTCCAAGCTGGATCTGCGGCAGCTTTATCTGGTAGAGGGAGCTCAAGACCCGGACAAATTCCGGCAATTAAAGCAAAAGACCCCGGCCCGGCTGGGGATGGGCCGCTGCGGCCCTCGGTATAAAACTGTGAGCATGCTCCGCTTCCGGGCAGACCATGCTGCCGCCCGGGATGCGGTGTTTTCCGAAGTGCCGGAGGACTTTGCCAAGAAGCTGGACCTGATTCCTGTGGTGACTCGGTGTAAGGATAAACAGCAGTATCTGACCCGGCCGGACTTAGGCCGGTGCTTTGACGAGAGCATGGCAACCGTCATCGGCCGCACCATGCCCAAGCAGCCTAAAGTGCAGATCGTGGTGGGAGATGGATTGTCCTCTGCTGCTATTTTGCACAATGCGGCAGACTGCTTGGCGGCCATCCGGGATGGGCTGAAATTAAGAAATATTGATACAGGCCCGGCTCTGTTTGTGAAATACTGCCGGGTGGGCGCTGGAGATGCCATTGGAGATATCACGGGCTGTGATGTGGTGTGTATGCTGGTGGGAGAGCGCCCGGGCTTGGTGACAGATAAGAGCATGTCTGCCTATATCACCTACAAGCCCCATACCGGGGTGTCGGAATCCAGCCGTACTGTGGTGTCTAATATCCATGTCCAAGGCACACCGGCTGCGGAGGCTGGGGCATATATTGCAGAGCTGATTGAGAAAATCTTAACCCGGAAAGTGTCTGGCGTAGGTCTGCATCTGGAGGGTCAGGGATGATTCCTGTAAAGGTGCTCTGTGTTCAGTATCTGGCCAATGCCTCCCCGGCGCTTCTAAGCCAGTTTGGGGTATCTGGGGAAACTCCGGCTTTGGGGATGCTGACCACAGACTGCGACGATGCCACTTATATTGCCTTGGATGAAGCCACCAAGGCGGCTCAAGTGCAGGTGTGCTATGGCAGAAGCTTTTATGCCGGGGCAGCCAACGCCACCACTCCCAATGCCGGGGAAGTCATTGGCATTTTAGCCGGGCCTACCCCCGGGGCGGTTCGCAGCGGCATGGAAGCGGCTTTGTCAGCTCTAAAAAATATCGGCTTTGAGATGGCAGAAAATGTGCCCTATCTTGCTTACACCGTCAGCAGCTGCGGAAGCTTTCTGGCAAAAGAAGCTGGGGTGGAACAAGGTAGCAGCCTTGCCTATTTGATCGCGCCACCTTTAGAGAGTATGTATGCCATGGACGGGGCGCTGAAGGCTGCGGATGTAAAGTTATGTAAACTATTTGCACCCCCCAGCGAGACCAATTTTGGGGGTGGGATCTTAACAGGAAGTCGGTCTGCCTGTTATGCGGCCTGCAGCGCCTTTGCGCTGGGGGTAGAGAAGGCAGCCCGGGAAGGAAGTGTGTATGGAGCTTCATAAGGACTTGCAGCAGCGCCAAATGGCAAGAGATCTGGCAAAAGAAGCCAAAGTGGCGCAAGAAGCATTATCCCAAATGACGCAGGAGCAGTTAGACCACATCGTTCATGCCATGGCCAAGGCCTTTTCCGCAGCGGCAGTAGAGCTGGCAGAGCTGGCCGCCCAAGAAACCGGCTTTGGGAATGCCCAAGACAAGGTGGTAAAAAACCGCTTTGCGTCAAGCACTTTGTGGGAAGCGATCCGGGATATGAAAACGGTAGGTGTGCTTAGACAGATCCCGGAGAAAAAACTGTGGGAGATCGGTGTGCCTGTGGGGGTGATCGCTGCCATCGTTCCCAGCACCAACCCCACCTCTACAGTATGCTATAAAGCCATGATCGCCATAAAAGCTGGCTGCAGTATCGTGTTTTCCCCCCATCCAAAAGCCATGGTATGTACTTGCCGGGCGGCCCAAATCGTAGCACAGGCAGCGGAGGCGGCTGGCGCTCCCAAGGGAAGCATCGGCTGCATGAGTTTGCCGGGTTTGGATGGCTGTCAGGAGCTGATGCACGCAGAGGATGTGGATATGATCTTAGCCACAGGAGGCCCGGCTATGGTCCGCTCTGCCTATTCCAGCGGCAAGCCGGCTATCGGCGTAGGGGCTGGCAACGGCCCTTCTTATATCCATTCTTCTGCGGATATTTCCCATGCTTTAGATTGCATTTTGCGGTCAAAAACCTTTGACTATGGTACAGTTTGTGCTTCGGAGCAAAGTATTATCGTAGAAAAGCAGAATGAGGAGCAAGTGAAAACTATTGGACAGTCCATGGGCTTTTATTTTATGGACACCCAGCAGGCAGGCTTGTTGGCAAAGCTGCTGTTTAAACCCAATGGTACGCTCAATCCCCAGATCGTAGGCAAACCGGCAACCATGCTGGCGGAAATGGCTGGATTTGCCGTGCCTGCTGGCACGAAAGTGCTGGTGGCCCGGGAACAGGAGGCTGGGCCTACCCGGCCCTATTCCATGGAAAAGCTCTGCCCGGTGCTGGCCTTTTTCGTCATGGAAAGTCAGCAGGCGGTTTTGGACAAAGCCATCGAGGTGCTGCGTCATGAGGGCAGCGGACACACTTTCTCCATCCATTGTCAGGATCAGGATGTGATCCGGCAGTTTGCGTTGCAGATCCCGGTATCAAGATTTTTGGTAAACACCCCATCTGCTCTCGGGGGCATTGGCGCAACCACCGGGCTGTTCCCGGCCTTGACCTTAGGCTGCGGTGCAGTAGGGGGCAGCGCATCGTCTAATAATATTTCTCCTATGGATCTTATCAATCTGCGCCGGGTGGCATGGGTTCTGGAAAAAGTACCCCAGCCGCCTAAGGCAGAGTGTTCTGAAGATCTGGTAGAGAAAATCACGGAAGCCATTTTAAAACATTTACAATAAGGAAGGATGACGATTATGGAAACAAATTCTCTGGGTATGATCGAAACAAAGGGTCTCATTGGCGCGATTGAGGCGGTGGATGCTATGGTAAAGTCTGCCAATGTGCAGCTGGTAGGCAAGGAACAGGTAGGGGGCGGTCTGGTGACTGTGATGGTGCGCGGTGACGTTGGCGCAGTCAAAGCGGCCACCGATGCCGGGGCGGCCGCAGCAGAAAAGGTGGGAGAGTTGATCTCTGTCCATGTGATCGCCAGACCCCATACAGAGGTAGATGCCATTTTGCCTAAGGGTAAGGGCGGCGCGCCTGCCGGGAAGTAATGCTATACACCTTGGAAGCTGTCCGGGATAATCTGCGAAACAAAGAAGGTAAGCGGGTGTTCTATTTAGGACAGGAGGACAGGCTGACTTGGGAGGCAAGGGATTATCTAAATCGGCAGAATATTCCCATCCTTCCGGCCACGGAAGCACGGCCGGAGGTGTTTACCTTGGAAAATGGGGCAACCATGGCCCAAAAGCCGGAGCATATGACCCAGCTAAACCGGGAAATCTTGGTAGAAAAGACCCACCCCCGAATCTTATTCCGGGGGCAAATGGATCTGCTGCAGGCCCAGATGTTATGCTGCGGCAAAGCCCACCCGGAGCTGACAGATGGCTTAGGACAGCTGCTGCAGCTATCTCGAAAGATCCTGAGCCATGAAGTGCTGGAAACACCTTTGGAGGAAGAAACTGTTTTAGGTATGACACCGGAGCTTCTGCGGCATCGCAGTCAGTTTCCCCAGCAGTATTATGGCATTGGGCATTTTATGCCGGACTTTGCAGATGCCCCTCAAATTTTAGATTTAAACTTGCTGCGCTGCCGGGTGCGTAAGGTGGAGCTGGCGGCGGTGGCGGCCTTTACCACACCTCAGGGCAATCTTATAAGAGAGGATATTATAAAGGCCCTAAACCGCATGAGCAGCGCCGTATATATCATGATGTTGGAGCAAAAGGGTAGGAAGTGAACGATATGGAAGTAAGCCAGCTGGTAGAGGGAATTATACAAAGAGTGTTTGTTCCGGTGGAAGCCTCCGGGCGCCATGTCCATGTAACAAAAGAACAGGCGCTGCAGCTATTTGGTAAGCCTTTGAGCCCGGCAAGACGCCTTTCTCAGCCGGGGCAGTATCTATCAGAACAGCGCGTTACCATCCGTGGCCCAAAGGGGGAATTTGCCCGGGTGGCGGTGCTTGGGCCAGAGCGCAAGGAAGCCCAAGTGGAGATCTCGCTTACTGACGGAAAGACCTTGGGAATCACACCCCCTGTTCGCCTGTCGGGAGATACCAAGAACACTCCGGGGATCACTTTGATCGGGGAACAGGGAACTGTGGAGCTTTCCTCCGGAGTTATGGCAGCCCAGCGGCATATCCATTTAGACCCGGACTCAGCCCAGCGTTTTTCTGTTGCTGATGGGCAGGTGGTGCGTTTGGCGGTGAAATCTGCCCGTCCTGTGGTTTTTGAAGATGTGGTTGTCCGGGTGGATAAGTCCTTTGCCCCGGCAGTGCATCTGGACTTTGACGAAGCCAACGGCTGCGGCTTGCGGCCCGGGGAGTTGGGGAGGATCTTGTTATGAGGGCGCTTTTGATTGGCAACGCCCCGGATTGCCCCTTAGATTACACCTATGTTACCCAAGTACCTTATGATGCGGTGGTTATTGGCAGCTTAAGCTATAGCCAGCTTATGGGGGCGATCCCGGAGGCGGTGTGGCAAGCCTTGTCCCAAGGGCTTCCGGTGGTGCTTTATGAGCCGGGGTTGCCAAAACCCGGTAGCAACCGGGCTTTGGCAGCGGCCATGGCGAGCCGCCGCCGGGAACTGAAAAATTTGGGAGTTGTCACCACCTTGGGGGATCGAAAAAATCTTATCACCGCCCAAGAAGCAAAGGCGCTGGTTGCCATGGGAAAACGTCCTCCTCCCGGGGCGGTGATGACCCCCTTGGCAAAGGAAATTTTGGAGGGATTACAATGATGATTGGAACAGTCTCCGGCTCAGTTTGGGCCACTCGGAAAGCAGAGTGCTTTCAGGGACAGACCTTTCTGGTGGTAAACACCTTGAAAGGTTCTGTGGTGGCTTCGGACTATGTGGGGGCAGGTACAGGGGATCGGGTGCTGCTGGTGACAGGGTCAGCTGCTGCCCGGTTTTCTATGGAAGCTCCGGTGGATGCGGCCATTGTGGCCATCTTAGACCCGGAAGGCAGGTGAGGCTATGTCTGTCCATGAGATACTCATTGCGGTGATGGCAGGCTTTGCCCTTTTAGGGGCGATCGACCGAATTCTGGGAAACAAACTGGGGTTGGGAAAGGAGTTTGAAGAGGGGATCTTGGCCATGGGCGCTTTGGCCATGGCTATGCTTGGAATCATTGTCCTTGCCCCGGTGCTTGCCAATGTGCTGCGGCCTGTGGTAGTGCCTGTATATACTTTTTTGGGGGCAGACCCGGCTATGTTTGCAGGCAGCATTTTAGCCTGTGATATGGGCGGTGCATCCCTTGCTCAGGAATTGGCGAAAGACCCTCAGGCTGGCCTGTTTGGGGGTCTTTTGGCAGGTTCTACTCTGGGTGCGACCATTGTGTTTATTATCCCTGTGGCCATGGGGATCTTACAGGAAGAGGATCGCCCCTTTTTGGCAAAGGGGATCTTGGCTGGGATCGTCACCATCCCTCTGGGGATGTTTTTTGGGGGCTTGGTGGCGGGATTTTCCTTGGGGATGATTTTCAGAAACCTTGTGCCCATTGTGGTGCTGGCGGCCTTGATCGCCTTGGGACTTTGGAAATGGGAAAAAGCCATGATCCGGGGCTTTTCTGTTTTTGGCAAAGGCGTGGTGGCATTGATCACCGCCGGGTTGGCGCTGGCCATCTTTCAGGAGCTGACAGGCTTTGTGATTCTGCCGGGAATGGTGCCTCTATCCGAGGGTTTCCAGACCGTAGGCGCCATCGCCATTGTGCTGGCCGGAGCGTTTCCCTTGGTGTTTTTACTCACCAAAGTGCTGCAAAAGCCCTTGGGGAAGTTTGGGAAACTCTTAAATATCAATGAAACTGCCGCCGGAGGCTTGATCGCTACGTTGGCAAACTCCATCGCAACCTTTGGCATGTTAAAGCATATGGACAACCGGGGCAAGGTGGTCAATGTGGCCTTTGGTGTGTCCGCGGCCTTTGTATTTGGCGACCATCTGGGCTTTACTGCCGGGTTTGCTCCCCAGATGCTTCCTGCCATGATCGTGGGAAAGCTGACAGGGGGGATCGCGGCCGTGGCGGTGGCTCTATTATTAACGCAGAAAAAGAGTTGACAAATTGGTTAATTTTGGACTATAATGACCTAAATACGTTTAAAAGCTGAGAAAAGAAGAGTATCCGGAGGAAACGGCAAAGAGAGCCTCGGTTGGTGCAATGAGGTACGGTAGAGCCCGGTGAACATGGTCTTGGAGCTGAAGTGTCGAATGGTTTAGGCATTTCCGGGTGCGCCCGTTATTGCGTTTGAGACAGCTTATGCTGTGAATCAAGGTGGTACCGCGTCAATTTTTGTCGCCCTTGCAGATGCAGGGGCGATTTTCTTTTTAGGAGGTTTCTTATGAGTAAAGGCAATTATTACATTACAACACCCATCTACTACCCTTCTGCCAAGCTGCACATTGGCCACACTTACTGCACTGTGGCAACCGATGCTATGGCTCGCTACAAGCGGCTCACCGGCTACAATGTGAAGTTCCTCACCGGCACCGATGAGCATGGCCAGAAGATCGAGGACAAGGCAAAGGAAGCCGGCGTCACGCCTCAGGCATTTGTGGATAACATTGTCTGCGGTGAGGGCGGCCTTTTGGATCTGTGGAAGCTGATGAACATCTCCAATGACCGCTTCATCCGCACCACCGACGATTACCATGTGGCCGCTATTCAGAAAATTTTCAAGAAAATGTACGAAAACGGCGACATTTACAAGGGTAAGTACTCCGGCAAGTACTGCAAGCCCTGCGAGAGTTTCTGGACCGAGAGCCAGCTGGTGGACGGCAAGTGTCCCGACTGCGGCCGTGAGGTGCAGGACGCTGAGGAAGAGGCATATTTCTTCCGTCTGAGTAAGTAGGCTGACCGGGTGCAGGATTTGCTGGAAAACACCGATTTCCTGGAGCCTCGCAGCCGTGTCCACGAGATGGTCAACAATTTCATTAAGCCCGG
>JAZRCU010000218.1:0-2142 GCA_045659965.1 Faecousia sp. | reverse complement strand
ACTGAAGGACGAGGCTGAGGAAAAGGCAAGAGAGATCCTCTCCGTTGCCATTCAGCGCTGCGCTGCGGATCATGCCGCAGAAGCCACCGTTTCTGTTGTGCCTCTGCCCAATGATGAGATGAAGGGTCGGATCATCGGTCGTGAAGGCCGTAACATCCGCACTTTGGAGACCATCACCGGCGTAGATCTGATCATTGACGATACCCCCGAAGCCATCACCGTCAGCAGCTTTGACCCGGTGCGCCGGGAGGTTGCCCGTCTGGCTTTGGAGAAGCTGATCGTTGACGGCCGTATCCATCCCACTCGCATTGAGGATATGGTGGAAAAGGCGCGCAAGGACGTGGATCGCACCATCCGTGAGGAAGGCGAACGTGCTTGCTATGAGACCGGTGTTCACGGTCTGAATCCCGAACTGATCAAGATTCTGGGCCGTCAGAAGTACCGTACTTCTTACGGACAGAATGTTTTGAATCACTCCATGGAAGTTGCTCACATTGCCGGCCTGATGGCTGCAGAGCTGGGCGTGGATGTGACCTTGGCAAAGCGTGCAGGTTTGCTGCATGACCTTGGCAAGTCCATCGACCATGAGGTGGAAGGCAGCCACGTACATCTGGGCGCTGATCTGGCGCGGAAGTACAAGGAAAATCCTGTGATCGTCAATGCCATCGAAGCCCACCATGGCGACGTGGAACCCAAGACTGTGATCGCAGTGCTGGTACAGGCTGCTGATGCCGTATCTGCTGCCCGTCCCGGCGCACGTCGTGAGAACGTGGAAAACTACATCCGCCGTCTGCAGAAGCTGGAAGAGCTTACCGGCTCTTACCCCGCCGTTGAAAAGGCATTCGCCATCCAGGCAGGCCGTGAGGTTCGTATCATGGTCAAGCCCGAGGAGGTTACTGAGGACAACATGATCATCCTGGCAAGAGACGTTGCCAAGAAGATCGAAGCCGAGCTGGAATACCCCGGCCAGATCAAGGTCAATGTGATCCGTGAAACCAAAGCGGTGGAATACGCAAAGTAAAAAAGAAAGACCCGTGCTGAGCACGGGTCTTTTTCTTTCGTTAATCCTCTAAAAGCTGGGCGCAGCGGATGATCAGCCGGGGGTCTGCAGCGCTGTTTTCGATCCTCACCTGTCCCGGACCTTGGGAAAGCAGGTCCTGCTCTTCCAGACGGCGCCGGGTCTGCTGGGCCGTGCCTACGCTGCCGTCTAAGATCTGGGTGTCCGGGCCTAAAAGCCGGGAAATCACAGTCTTGGCAAAGGGATAGTGGGTACAGCCTAGAACAGCAGCATCCAGTTTTCCTGCGTAGGGGGTAAGAATGGGGGCTAAGAAGCGTTCCATCTCTTCTTCGGACGCTCCTGTTTCCACCAGTTCCACCAGTCCCGGCAAGGGGATGGGGAACACCTGCATCTGAGGGAATTTTTCCGTCAGATGCAAAAACTTTTCTTCCTGCAAGGTCACCGGGGTAGCCAGAACGCCTACCCGGCCAGCAGGAAAACGGTCTGCTGCCACTTTTACTGCCGGCTCGATGCCGATGATGATCTTCTCCGGCCAAGTCTGCCGCAGATAGTCGATGGCTGCGGCGGTGGCGGTATTGCAAGCTACAACCAGCGCTTTTACATCCCGGTCAAATAACATCTTTGCCGCTTGGTAGGTCAAATCCCTGACCTGCTGGGCGGTTTTTGTGCCGTAGGGGGCGTTGGCAGAGTCGCCAAAGTACAAAAAGGTCTCCTCCGGCAGCTGATGCACCAGCGCCTTTAATACGCTGATGCCGCCCACACCGGAATCGAACACGGCAATGGCATCGGTTTTTTTAGCCATGGACCATTTCTCCTTCCAGTTCTTTCTGGGTAGTCCGAACTTTGCGTACCATGTAAATACAAATGGGGATGGCCAGAGCCAAACTCAGCACATCGGCCACCGCCTGGATAGAGATCAAGCCGTACACCCCGAAGAAATAAGCCATAGGGAACAGGATCGGCAGCATGCAAGTGCCTTGCCGTGCCGTTGCCAGCAGAAATGCGCCGCCGCCGTTGCCTAAGCCGGCGCAGAGCATATTCACCATGGCCACCCAAGCGTGGATGGGCAGGGCGATAGACTGCAAAATGATACAGATCTTGCCAAGCTCACGCATTTGGGGATC
>JAZRCU010000217.1:0-2610 GCA_045659965.1 Faecousia sp. | reverse complement strand
GGCCAGGAGATCACCTTTACTGTTTCTATCAACGGCACAGGAAAGGTTACACATGTTGGTTTTAATCGGCCTCAGTTTGATGCCAACGTGTTTGAATATGTAGAAGATGATCCTGCAACCGGTTATGACGAGGCGATTTATATTTCTGTTGCGGATGCTATTGTTTCTAGTGCAACCAGAACAGATGGCTTGGCTGCTCTGTGGCAGAATGAAAAGACACTACCCGGCACTTTGGAGCTCGGTAAGATCACTCTGCGTGTTAAGGATGATGCGCCTTTGGGCCAGACCAGCTTGTCTGGTTCTGTGAGCGCAGGAAATGGCAACACAAAGCTTCCCTCTGATTTGCAGGATATAACAGTAAATGTTGTAGATGAGTTGAACTTTACGTTGAATGCTGACGGCCAAAGCTATAGCGTGTCCAACTGTGCGACCACTGCTAGCGGCGAACTGATTATTCCGGCAACCTACAATGATAAACCGGTTACTGCTATTGGTGCTGCTGCATTCTCTGGCTGCAATCAGCTGACTGACGTGGTAATTCCCAATAGTGTCACGATTATTGGCGAGTCTGCTTTTGAGAATTGTACAAGTTTGACCAATGTGACCATGGGTGACAGAGTCACCGGCATTGGCGATTCTGCATTCCTTAACTGTGGTAAGCTTTATATGTACTATGGTGGTACACAGGTGCAGAAGCAAAATATCAGCGTTAAACCTGGCAATGAGGCATTGGCTTCTGCTACATGGTATTGCAGAGAAGCGACCGACCTGACATTTATAGTCACGACCGATCACCAAGGCCCCTTGCATCCCGGCCAGGAGATTACCTTGACAATTTACGTTGAGGGCACCGAAAAAGTTACACAAATCGGCTTTAACCAGCCTCTGTTTGATGCGAATGTGTTTGAATATGTAGCGGATGATCCTGATACCGATGATGATGAGGCGATTTCTGTATCTGTTGCGGATGCTCTGATTTCTTCTGCTGACAGAAAAGACGGTCTGGTTGCGCTGTGGCAGAAGGCAAAGACTCTTCCCGGCAATTTGGAACTTGGAAAGATCACTCTGCGGGTAAAAGATGATGCACCTTTGGGTGAGGCATATGTTACTGCTTTGCAGGCAAGCGCCAAGAATGGCTCGAGCGCAGTTTCTTCTGATCTTCTGTGGAGTTCTGTGAACATTGGTCACCTACCTGGTCCGTGGCAGAATGTTGATAACGACTTCCATAATCGTTTCTGCACAGTCTGTGGTCAGAACGAAGAAATTGCTGACCATGTTTGGGATGATGGTGTTGTAACCATTGCACCTACATGTACAGAGGATGGCATCAAGACCTTCACTTGTGAGTGCGGCGCAACGAAGCAGGGCGTTATTCCTGCAACACGGCACGCTGGCGCTAGCGAGGCTACATTTGCAGATCAGCAGTGTTATTATTGCTCTGCTTGTGATAATTATTTCTTCCAGGACGGCAGCTATGTAATGGCAACAGTCGTGTTCCAGAATTGGGACGGCACTGTGCTGTCTACCGAGAATTACCGTTACAAGGATAAGGTAGAAGTGCCTGCAGATCCCACTAAGGACGCAGACAACACTTATACCTATGCCTTCGATGGCTGGGATAAGGCAGTGGTAGATTGTGAAGGCAATACAACCTATACCGCAACCTACAAGCCCACCTACATTGATTACACAGTAACCTTTGTCAACGAGGATGGCACAGAATTGTCTGCCGATACCTATCACTGGGGCGATGCGGTAACTGCTCCTGCAGATCCTACGAAGGCTGCAGATAATATCTTCACTTACGCTTTCGCTGGCTGGGATAAGGAAGTGGTAGATTGTGCAGGCAATGCAACTTATACTGCAACCTATAAGGCTACCTATATTGATTACACAGTAACCTTCGTAAATGAGGATGGCACAGTTCTGTCTGTTGAAACCTATCACTGGGGTGATGTGGTAACTGCTCCTGCAGATCCCACTAAGGACGCAGACAGCACTTATACCTACACCTTCGACGGCTGGGATAAGGAAGTAGTGTCTTGCGCAGGCAACACAACTTATACTGCAACCTACGAGGCAATCTACATTGATTACACAGTTGTATTCCAGTATGCAGATGGCACACAGATTGCTGTGGAAACTTATCACTATGGTGATACAGTGGTAGCGCCTGAAAATCCTGCTGCACAGGAAGAAGGATATGTGTTTGATTGCTGGGATAAGGAAGTAGCGATCTGCTCCGGTGATGCAGTATATACCGCCCAGTTCCGTTTGGAGTATCCCTTGGGCGACTATAACAAGGATTATGAGGTCAACAATGAAGACGTTATCTATCTTCTGTGGCACACCTTGTTCCCGGATAGCTATCCCATCATGTTCAGCGCAGATTTCACCAAGGATGGCGAAGTAAATAACGAGGACGTTATCTATCTGCTGTGGTTCACCTTGTTCCCGGATAGCTATCCTTTGAGCTAAGAAATCATAAAATCTCAAGTTAAAAACATACAGCGAAACCCGGAGCAATGTAAAAATTGCTCCGGGTTTTTGTGTAAAAGAATTGCCAGCACCATAGGTGGCGGGCGGTTGTTTTATTTTTCTGAATGGGGA
>JAZRCU010000216.1:0-38032 GCA_045659965.1 Faecousia sp. | reverse complement strand
TGACTGCAAGCCATTTCAAAAACTGGATCGACTTTCAGGCGGCAGGAAAAACGGGCATTTCCAACTTCGGCACAGCACAACATCCTGTTTATAGAATTTTGCCAGAAATCCAGCAAAGGATTTCGGACTGGTACCGGCCTTATGCTTACATATACGACAACGAATCTGTATATGGAGATGAGTTTGAGTCGTTGATTGACACCATAGAAAGCGCTGTAATTCGCTATGGCATCACTTTCGTCTGTATTGATAACCTGATGACGGCTATGGATATAAACGCCTCTGAGGACTTATACAGAGCCCAGAGCGTGTTTGTGAGAAAGCTGAAAACAATCGCGGTAAGATACAATATCGTGATTTTATTGGTTGCACACCCCAGAAAAGAATCCAGCGGGATTTTGGATAATGATTCCGTTGCTGGTTCTTCTGACATTACCAATCGCGTGGATTCGGTTTTGATTTACAGCCGGAAACCAAGCGAAGACGGTCTCAGCCATAGCACTTTAAAACTGACAAAAAACCGTATCAACGGAAAGCTTATTACCGACAACGCAATCGAGCTGATTTACAGCGAATCTTCAAAACGAATCACACCCGTAAACCAAACTGAGCCGAAGCATTACGGCTGGGAACGGAATTTGCTGGAAGAAATCGTGAAAAATAGCGAAGAACTGCCGTTTTAGGAGGAAAATCTATGACATTTGACGAAGTTTTCAAGGCTGCCGCTCTCGGCGAAGAAGCGGAATACACTCACCTGAGGGAAATCTTCGCTTATGAACTTACGCGTTATTTGATGGCGATGCTTACTTACGGAGAAATCACCAAAAACGAAGCAACGCGGGAAAAGATCCGCGCACAGCGGCTGTTTGAAGCGGATGCCCATTTGCAGGAACGGTATACCGAAGGCTTGTACCGATACCAGGAAAACATCCGAAATGCCAAGGGTTCCTTGTGCGAAGTGGAACGTTTGGCAGTTGATCAGCCGGACGCTGTTGTTCTGGATGCGGCGATCCGCTGCATTGCCGCTATGGTAGGCGACGATGTTATGCACCGCAGATTTGAGAAAAAGAGGGAGGCATATAACGCATGAGAGCAGAACGAGCAACCAAAATCGAAGAAGACTACGACGTTCTCAGCGTTGACTTGGAACGGGGGTTTTATGGATTCTACGAACCGAACAGCAAAACATGTGCTATCTCTTACGACGGGCTGGAGCATACAGATGAATTGATCCGGCTCAACAAACGCACAGCGGGGATGCTGATTAAGTCTCTTCGCGCAATGTGCGAACTGATGGGATGGGAGGAATCATAATGTCAAAAGAAGATTCCTGCTATCAGTGTCCGGATCGGCATAGAGCATGCCACGACACTTGCCCTTATCACAAGGCCAGAGCGGAAGAACGGCAGAAGAAAAAAGAGTTTCTGAACTCCGATAAGGAATTTCGGGAATATAACCTGAAACGCTGGATCCGCAGACAAGCTTTTTGCCGGTCGCACCGGATCCGGAAATACTTAGGAGGAAAGGACGAATGAAAATGCGTGATTTTATTGGTGATTTGTTAGAAAATTTTTTAAGCTTTATGGCCTTTGTGCTTAAGGTGGTGGTGATTCTGGGCATCGCGTTAGCGCCCGCTTTATTGATGTTCGTTTTTGACAGCATGTGGCTACTACTCTTATATTGCGTGAATATTCCCTTTTTGATGACGCTATACGCATATTGGGATTAGAAAATGCGATATAAGATTTATGCTGCAGGGCTGATCGCGGCGATAATTATCCTTCTGCTGCTTCCGCTGAAAAGCTGTGCCGCAGAACATTACACCGAATCAGACGCAATTGCTCTGGCAAAGGTAACCTGGGGTGAGGCTGGAGCGGTAAAAGATCAGGTTTTGCCTGACGGTCGGGTGATAAGCTCTACCGCGCAAAAAGCCGCTGTAATGTGGACGGTGTTGAACCTATACGACAGCGGAGATCGGGATAGCATTATCGGGGTAATCACC
Source organism: Faecousia sp. (assembly GCA_045659965.1). Taxonomy (GTDB): domain Bacteria; phylum Bacillota; class Clostridia; order Oscillospirales; family Oscillospiraceae; genus Faecousia. The sequence goes on along the minus strand of JAZRCU010000216.1, from coordinate 36,030 downwards.
GCGCCGATGCACTTTCTGGGATATGATTCCAATCACCCGGTACAGCCTGATTTGCTTCGCCTCGCTTACGATGTCCTTGACCGATGGGAAAGGGAGAAGCAAGGCGAATCCGATGTTGGCAGAGTGCTGCCGAAAGATTATCTCTACTTCACAGGAGACGGGAAATACAACTATTTCCGAAACGAATTTAAGACCAACGTATATTACGATTGGCGATTGGAGGATATTTATGCACAAAACAGCAAGATTAAAAGACTTAGACCGCTTAAAATCGGAAGGCTGGATGCTGATGCGATACGACGTTTTGGAGGAGCGTTCCAAAGCTGTTTGTAAGGGACTGCACGAAGTAGAGCCTGACCTTGAGCTTAACGTTTTCCGCCCGGATATGGGCAATAAATACTACATCGATCTGGACGGGATCCGGCTGATCGTGGAAGACGGAAAGATTACGGGGTGGTATGAAAGCGGGGTGGAAGAATGATTCTGATCGTTTATGGAAAAGACGATAGTATTTTTGAAACTAAGATCGGAAGTGTTCCCGGTGCCATCGAAGCATTATACGAGTTTGTAGAAGGCGACATTGATACAGATTTGTTCTGGAAAGCCGTGGAAGGTCTTAACATGGTTGGTTCTATCGCCGATATTGTTGACCTTTACAACAAGGTGGCTTGCGAGCCGCCTATTAAAGCCATCTATACGCAGGCACAGCCTTATTGGAAACCGATGGAGTACGCAACATGAAGAGTAAGAAAAACCTTCGCCGTATCACGATCATAGTCAACACACAAACACTTTGGCACCTTCTCCGCTGGGCGGCTTTTTTTGGCTGGGGTGAAAAGGACCTTGGCAGAGTCGTTGACAAGCTGGTAAGAGAAAAATGCTTGATGGAGGATGATGGGAAATGAAAGAATACATAGAGCGGGGAGCCTTACTGAAAGATATTGGAGAAACGGTGTTGTTTTCTGTAAGAGGCGGAGCAGAAACGCCCACAGCAGAAATGCGAGGCGCAAGAAAGGTTATTAGCCGAATTAAAGATGCTCCCACTGCCGATGTGGTGGAAGTTGTGCGGTGTAAGGATTGTGTTCACGAACACCTTATCGCTTGCCCACTTTACTTTATCGAACACACTTTCAAACCTGTAAATCATGACGCAGAGTTTTTCTGCGGAAAAGGAGAACGGAGGAAAGAAAATGCGGTTGATTGAGCGAGGCGATTGCCCTATGCGGCACGAAAACGGGAATTGCACAGCCGCAGGCGGATTCTGTACGGCGGTGAATGACCCTATTTGTGAAGCTTTACACAATGCTTTTTATTGTGGGGAACAATCAAAAATCGAATGGGCGACAATGATTGTTGCAGAACAAACCACAAAGCATGCTCAAAAAACACTTGAAGTTTTACAAAAGATTCACGAAAAGGTGACAGCCGAAGCCGAGCCTGTGAAGCATGGAAGGTGGCTGTATGACAGTGGAAGTGGAGAATATTTCTGCTCTAATTGTGGCGAATATGCACTGTCGTTTAAGAAGGATACGCTCTGTTGGGATGATGACCTCGCTGAAGATCTCTATGAAGCTTGTCTAACGGATTACTGCCCCAACTGCGGCGCAAAAATGGATTTGGAGGAATGATTATGTCCTATAAAGTCTTCGTCTCCACCGGCGAAACCATAGAAACCTTCCGCTGCGATTGGCAAGGTCAGGCACAACTTCTCTTCGATATGGCGGTTGCAAGCAAGATGTTTACTTATGTGTCGCTGTATTTTATCGAAGATCGAGACTTTTTACAAAGGGAGTGGGCGAACGATGCCGAGCAGCAAAGCGGTGCAGGCGAGGTCACTTAAAATCGCCGAGCTGTACCGTCAAGGGCTGACCGATAAGGAAATAGCCAGAAAATTAAAAATGCGCCGCGAGAACATAACCGACTGGCGCAAACGGAGAAATCTCGAAAAGAACCTGAGCGAACAGGAAAAGCGGGAAATTCAAACTTGCCTGAACTGCACACAGGTTAAATGTACCGGGAATTGTCTGTATTTTACGAGTTAAGGAGGAATGAAATGTTTGAACGAATCGAAACGGGTTGGAATTTGACGGACGTGTACCACGCTGCACTGTGGCGGTTATGTTTTGAAGGGCTCCAAGTTCCTTGCCCCGACTATAACACCAGCCAAAAAGAATTATCTATGACCATGATGGTTTATGAACCCCTTGCCGAACCGATGATCTCAAAACTGTTCATCGGCGGCCCCAGGGAGCTTGAACAGTACCGGCAGGAAATCCTTGATGGCATTCTTGACTTTGAGGTGGAAAAGGGAAACTGGGCTTACACCTATCACCAGCGTATCGCCGATCAGATTCCCTTCATCGTCGAAGAGTTGAAACGGAACCCTTATTCTCGCCGGGCTGTTATTAATGCCAGGGACAACGAAGCTGACATGAATTCAGATGATCCTGCCTGCTTACAGCATATCCAGTATTTCATCAGGGACGATAAGCTTCACTGCAAAGTGCTGTTCCGATCCAATGACGCTTGCAAAGCTGCCTTTATGAATGCTTTTGCCCTGATCATGCTGCAGAAACGCATTGCGGACGAGCTGGGCGTACCTATCGGTACATACACTCACCGGGCAAATAGTTTTCATTGCTACGAGCGGGATTTCCCCATGCTGGACGGATATGTTAGAAGAATTTGCACCGAACCGCTGGACGAACTGACCTATAACTATCAGGGCGAATGGGACGAGCTTATGGAAGAAGCAAAGCCCGAAATCGCCGAGATGGTGAAGAAGCTTAAGGAGCAAAAATGAATATTGGCTTATACGATGTAGACGGACACAACTTCCCAAATCTGCCTTTGATGAAAATTTCTGCTTATCATAAAGCCAAAGGCGATACGGTAGAGTTTGCGCTTCCCATCAAACACTATGACAGAGTTTATGTATCTAAGGTCTTTGGGGACGAATACACGGAAATGCCGGGTGTTTGTTTTACTGCCGATGAAATTATTTACGGTGGTACCGGATTTGCCATAACGATTGAAAACGGCAAAGAAAAATACCACCGTGATCGTGATCCGGCGTTGCCTTATGAAATTGAACATATTTATCCAGATTATTCCCTTTATCCCGAATACACCAAAGATACCGTTTACGGTTTTTTGTCTCGTGGGTGCTGTAACAACTGCGATTTTTGCATTGTGAGCAAAAAAGAAGGATCCTGTTCCCAAAAAGTTGCCAATCTTTCTGAGTGGTGGAGCGGGCAGAAAAATATTGTTTTGCTTGACCCGAATATTTTGGCTTGCCCCGATCGGAAAGAACTGCTGCAGCAGCTTATCGACAGTAAGGCTAAAGTAGAATTCAGCCAAGGCTTAGACGCAAGATTCATTACACCGGAGATTGCCGAAATGCTAAAGCAGATCAAAACAAAAATGTGGCATTTTGCATTTGACTTTATGACAAACGAAAGCAAAATTATTTCCGGGCTAAATACCTTCCGGGAAATAGTAAATCCAAATCCTCGAATTGCTGTGGTGTATTGTTTGACCAACTATAACACGCAATTCTGGGAGGATTTTTACCGAATTAAGATGATTAAATCGGTAAACTTTACGCCTGATGTCAGAATTTACCGGAAAGCCTCGTTACCAAAACGTCACATTTTAAAAGATTTACAACGGTGGTGCAATAATCGTTTTCTGTATCAGGGAATTCCGAATTTCTGGGATTATACCCCAAGAAAAGACGGAAAAACCATGAGAGAAACGTATCCGGAAGAATATGCTGAGTGCAAAGCAAGGGGATTGGTATAATAATCATTCTTCCTCACTTAGCCAAACGACTTTACCCTCTTTACTCAAAACCAACTCTTCCGCTCGCTGCTGTGCTTTTATCAAAATTTCTATTGCATCTGTGATGGCGTTGAAAAGCAAAGTGTATTCTCGATCCACGATATCACCTCCTGCTAAGAGAACAGCATCGCAGCGGCGAGAAGATTGTCGAAAAATGAAAGGAGAAATATTTATGAACCAGCAGACTTTTGACCGACTCTTTGCAGAACAGGTCGACCGAAGCCGCAATGTCCTTTGCGAAAAGGCAAAGGAGTATGCTATCGGTGACCGACTGCACAACTTCAAAGTCGCCGCAGAACTTCAGAACTGTTCCGTTCCCGAAGCTCTTGCCGGTATGATGGCAAAACACACCATCAGCGTATACGATATGTGCAGAGACCCCAACTGGGAGGACTTTCCCTTGTCTCTCTGGGAAGAAAAGCTCGGAGACCATATCAACTATCTGTTCTTGCTCAATGCGGCGGTGAGAGAACGGTATGAAGATGACAAGCCAACTTCTTTGAAGGACGATCTGAAATGAGGGCACGGATCGCATCGCTCCCAAAGAAAGAGCAGGAAATGATGGAGCGGATCACCCGGCAACAGGTGGACAAGGAAATGCAAAAGCATCACAGCCGATTCTATCAGCAAGGGCTTATGGCGGTCTGCTGGACCTTGTACCATCAGTACGGATGGAGAAACATCCGACTTGTCCGACTGTTGAAGCTGGTAGAAGCAAGCAACGCCTGGCTCATTCAACAGTACGGTGACGACTGGGAATTTGCCGCTCAGAAGTTTTTAGACGATAAGGTGGATATTACTTTCCGTGATATCCCGAAAGAATAGGAGGCGGAAAATGGAGCAAATCTGTACATACTGCGGTCAGGATTGGTGGGTAAGCATTTTGCAGAAAATACCCAAATCAGGATACATCTGTCCGCATTGTGAATCGAAACTGAGGAGGGAATCGTAATGTTTTGGCTTGTTGCCGGAATCCTGCTGCTGGGGCTGTGTCTGCTCCTGATCAGCGGGGCAATATTTGAGCATTGCCAGAAGACGCGGGAGTTTGAAGCATTGGTTCTTACCTGGCTTCAAAACGTGGAGCTCGTCCCTCACGAGGGCGAAGAGCAATGAATCATTCTTTTATAAGCGTGTGCTGAGGTGACTTTTATGAAAAGGAGCGCACGAAAAATGAAAGAAGATAATGCTGTTTACGACCTGTATATTTACCAATGCGGCGTAATGATTAAACAGCACAAGGGGCTGGACTATTGGCAAGCTCAAGAGATCTACTACCAATACGACCCGTTTACAAATGCCGGAGTAGACATATACCGAAACGGTGTCAGGATGAAATTCGGAGAAGCTCTGCGCAAAATGAACGATCCGTCTCGTTTTGTAAAACTGTACTGAAAGGAGGAAATACTTTGAGCAAGCCAAGATATATTTGGTGGGATTATGTGAAAAAGATGGTGAAACAGTATCCGACTCTCAAAAAAGAGTACCAACGCTTGAAGGAAACCTCCATTACGGCAAAAATCACAGGCGAGCCGAGAGGCGGCGGCATTTCTGACCCAACAGCGGCGAGTGCCTTGCGTGAGCTTCCTCCGGTACAGCAGAAAGAACTGGAAGCAGTGGAAAGAGCAATCGAAACCACCCTTTCTCTTTCCGACGGAGAGGCAAAGCTTCGGCTGATCCGCTTAAAATACTGGAGCGGTCGGGAAGATAAGCTGATAAATGTAGCCCTGCGTATCCCTTGTGGAGAGGCTACAGCAAAGCGCTGGCACGGCGAATTCATCCGACTTGTTGCGGAGAATTACGGCCTGCTGGGAAAGGATGATACCCCAGAGCCATAAAATCGTGCTAAAATGATACCGTAAAAAGTGCGGGACATCGAGTGTCATAGATTTTCTCCCTAACAGAAAGGGCAGCCGTAATCAGACGGTTGTCCTTTTTGTTATATCAAAAAAGCATAACAGAGGTGGTGAATATGGCAGCCCGCTTAACGGATAAACAGAAAAAACAAATCATTGCCGATTATGTAGAGCTGGGCAGCTATAACGCAGTTGCGAAGAAACGCAAAATCGCTGACACAACTGTAAAAAGAGTCGTGGAAGCTGATCCTCAAATGCGGAAAAAAGCTGAAATAAAAAAAGAAAAAAATACTGCTGACATTTTAGCTCACATGGAGGGAAAACGAGATAAGGTCAATGAAATTATTGATGTATATCTTGAAAGGCTCTTGAGTCCTGACGTTTTGGAACGGGCAACTCCTTCGCAGCTTACAACGGCGCTCGGCACTCTGATCGATAAATTTACCATGACAAGAGTTTCAAATGCAGGGACAGAACGAGAGGAAGATCCTCTTTCCAAAGCGTTAAGAGAAGAAGCGGAGAAGATGGAAGATGCCAATATCAAATAAGCAAAAGCAAATCATGGCGTTTTCTTATACCAAATATGATGCTCTTATTTGCGACGGCGCAATTCGTTCCGGCAAAACTGCTTTTATGATGCTGTCGTTTGTAGACGACGCTATGCGGAGATACAACGGGCAGAGGTTTGGAATTTGCGGAAAAACGGTAGATTCCACAGTAAAGAACATTATTACCCCGTATATCAGCCTTACTTATGCTCAAAAGAAATATCGCATCCAATGGAGGCGGTCTGATAAGCTGCTGATTGTTTCTACCGGAGACAGAACGAACGTGTTTGAAGTGTTTGGCGGAAAGGATGAAAGCTCCTTTATGCTGATCCAGGGCAGAACCCTTGCCGGTGTTCTTCTGGATGAGGTGGCATTGCAGCCCAAAAGCTTTGTGGAGCAGGCGTTGGCAAGATGCTCGGTATCAGGGAGTAAATTCTGGTTCAACTGCAACCCGGACTCTCCGCAGCACTGGTTTTATCTGGACTGGGTAACTCATCCGGAAAACCACAACGCAATTCGGCTGCATTTCCAACTGGAAGATAATCCGGCTTTGGATGAAAAAATCCGCGAAAGGTATAAGACAATGTATACCGGAGTCTTCTACCAGCGCTACATTTTGGGCGAGTGGGTAGTTGCCGAAGGTCTCGTATACGATTTCCTTCCCGAACACGTTACCGAAGAACAGCCGGCAGGTGCAGAATATTATATTTCTGTGGACTACGGCACCTTGAACCCGTTTTCTGCGGGTCTTTGGAGCGTTATAGGTGATAAGGCTGTGCGGATCAAGGAATATTATCACGACGGCAGAAATACTCATCAGCAGATGACTGACGAAGAATATTGTGACGAAATCGAAAAGCTGGCAAAAGGCTATGAGGTTAAACAGGTGATTGTAGACCCTTCGGCGGCTTCTTTTATTGCCGCGCTGCGAAAGCGACACATTAAAGTGCGGCAGGCGAACAACGAGGTATTGGACGGCATCCGTCGGACGGCAACAATGCTAAAAAACGGAAATATCCAAATACACCGTTCCTGCGTGGACTCCATTCGGGAGTTTGGATTATATCGATGGGATGAAAAATCCACCGACGATAAGGTTATCAAAGAAAATGACCACGCTATGGACGAAATCCGCTATTTTTGCAATACCGTAATGAAAAACAAGGTGGGCAAAGCCAATACGGAAATTCTCTGGCTTTTGTAGAGGTGAAATATGAGAACATATCAGGATTTTGAATTGGTCGGCGAGTCTTTGCAGGCCAAAATGGATTTTCTGCTTGCTGCAATCGCACTGCACAAACAGTCCGAAGAATACAAAACGGCTAAAATTGCTGAAGACTACGACCGCAAGCAAAATACGACCATTACTCGGTATCAAAAAGTGCTGCACACTATGTCCGGACAGGCGATTGAGGACGTTTTTTCCTCCAATCACAAAACTGTCAGCGGATTTTTCCCCGCTTTTGTAACGCAGCTGAATCAATATTTACTGGGCAACGGCGCAACTTTTAAAAAATCTGCCAATAAGGACAGATTGGGCGCTGATTTTGACAGTAAGCTTCAGCAGGCCGGAAGGTTAGCGCTTGTAGAAGGTGTGGCTTTTGGTTTTTGGGACTTTGACCATTTGGAAATTTTTTCCATCAAAGAATTTGTTCCTTTGTGGGACGAAGAAACCGGTGCTTTAAGAGCTGGAATTCGTTTTTGGCAGTTGTCAGCAGATAAACCCTTGCGGCTCACCTTGTATGAAGAAAATGGATATACAGAGTATATTAAATATTCCGACAGCAAGCTTCAGGAAAAAGCACCGTTTCGGTCTTATCAGCAAATCACCAAAGAGGACGGAATCGGAAACATGGAGATCGCGGCTGGAGAAAGTTACCCCGGTTTTCCTATTATCCCTTTGTACGCCAATCCTCATCACTTATCGGAACTTGTAGGCATTCGCCAAAGCATTGACTGTTACGACCTTGTGAAGAGCGGTTTCGCAAACGACATCGACGATGCTTCTATGATTTACTGGACGCTGGAAAATACCGGCGGCATGGATGACGTAGATTTGGCACGGTTTATTCAGCGGATGAAAACTGTTCGTGCGGCTGTTGTTGACGGAGACGGAGGGGCAAAGGCTGCTGCTCACACCTTAGAAGTTCCCTATCAGGCAAGAGAGGCAATGCTTGAGCGCATCAGAATTGACCTGTACCGCGATTTTCAGATTGTCAACGTGCAGGAGCTTTCTTCCGGCGCAAAGACCGCTACCGAAATCCGGGCGGCTTATCAGCCTATGGACAACAAAGCCGATCAGTTTGAATATTGCGTGCTGGACTTCCTCGACACCTTGTTCTTTATTGTCGGCATTGATGATGACGTCACCTTTACTCGCAGCCGTATTATCAATCAGCTGGAAGAAACCCAGATGGTTCTCATGGCGGCGCAGTATCTTGATGATGAGACTATCTTAAACAAGCTTCCCTGGCTTACACAGGAAGAAGTTGAGGAAATCATGGAGCGAAAGATCGCTGAAGAAGTAAGCCGCGTTGGAGGGATCTCCACAGAAAAACCGCCCGACGAACCTTTGGAGGTATAATCAATGGCAGATTTTGCCCATGAAGAGACCGAGAAAATCTTAAAGGCGTTAGAGCAAAAAATCGCCCATATGTACGATGAATCGGCCAAAGAACTGCAAGAGGAAATTGATAAATACTTTGCCGAATTTGTGGAGCGGGACAAAAAGATAAAAGAGCAGATCGGCAAGATCCATAACGGAAAAGAATTCACCGAGCAGGATTATCTTTTGTGGCGGCAAAACCAGTTTGGCAGAGGACAACGGCTGGAAGCTTTAAAAGACAAGCTCGCAGAGCGGGCGACCAACGCCAACGAAGTGGCGATCTCTTACGTCAACGACGAGACCCCCGGTGTGTATTCACTCAACCGAAACTATACCGCATACACTATCGATAAGGCTACAGGCGGTGGAATGTCCTTTCACAAAAACGGCAGTTTGAATGCCGATTTTATTTTGTTCGATGAGCAGACAGTCAAACGCCTCGTAAAAGAAACCCCTGACCTGATGCCTTATTATCCTGCCGCAAAAGCCATTAAGCGCGGTATTGATTTGGAATACGGCAAAAGTCAGATTACCAAGTCCATCACGAGCGGCATTATGCAGGGTAAGAGCATCGGAAAGATCGCAAACGACCTGCAGCAGCATATCACCGATATGAACCGTGCAAGCGCTGTAAGAGCTGCCAGAACGGCTATGACAGGGGCACAGAACGCGGGACGGCAGGACAGCTACATACAGGCGGAAAAGATGGGGATAAAGGTGCGTAAGCGTTGGATCGCTACAAAAGACAACCGAACTCGTCATTCCCACGGTATGCTGGACGGTCAGACGGTTCCTGCAGATGAGCCTTTTGTTTCGATTTTAGGCAGCCGAATGATGTTCCCCGGAGATGCCAGCGGTGCTGTTGCCGGAGATCTTTATAACTGTCGCTGTACCATGCGGACGGTGGAAAAGGATGGCATTGAAGCCGAACCCCGGCAGATGCGTGTTCGTGATCCTGAGACCGGAAAGAATGTTCTGGTCAGCGAGATGACTTATCAGGAGTGGTTGTCCAAGAAGCAAGCGGAAGCTATTATAAATAATAGCAAAGAAAAATATCCTGAAGGAATGACAATGGCAGCAAATCGTGGTATAATAAGCGAAGAGGATTTGCGCGCTATCAACTTGTACAAATCATCGTATAGTTACATACTGAACGAAGCGTTAAGAAACAGAGAAATACTATCTGACGAAGACCGTGTCAATATGCGTGCTATCGATCAAGCTATTTCAAAGTTGCCTAAATATGAAGGTATTGTATATCGTTCATTAGATAGTTCTAAGGTGATGGATTTAGACAATTTTTGGCAAAGATATCAACCTGGAAATTTCTGCAGAGAAGAAGCATACACTTCGACCAGTACTGAAATTTATGACGAGGGTATGGATATTCAAATGATTATATATAGTCATCATGGCTATGATATGAGAAAATACAATGTTCCTGAACAAGAAATTATTTTCAAGCGAGAAACTCTGTTTTGGGTAGAAAAAGTGGAGGGAAACACAATATGGCTGACGGAAGTTTAACTTATAAGGAATTTATGGATCTTCCGGAAAAGGAAAGAGTCAAACAATACATAAATTTATCGGACGCAGATAAATTTAAAGTTAGACAAAGCATGGTGAATTTGAACAGTGTTTATATTCCTTGCAACGATTGTGTTTATTATCGTCGAAAAGCCAATTGTGACGCTTTCCCCGATGGGATTCCAAGAGAACATATCAATGCTGTAATTGATAATCCCAATATGCAATGCAGCCCGCAGTATCACTTTATAAAAAAATAATAATTTAACCACCAAGCCAGCCGGCACGGTGGTTTTTTTATACCCATTTTCAGGAGGTGAAAAATGGCTGACATCAACATCAACTTTACCCTCAAAGACAACAGCGACGAAGTTTTGATGGAACTGGCTTATGCCTGTATGCGGGCGCTGGAACGGTGTGGAATGCAGGCAGAAGGCTATGCAAAAGACTTAGCGCCCGTTGATACCGGAAATCTCCGAAACAGCATTACCCATCAAGTGGATGCGCAAAGCGTTTACATCGGCACCAATGTTGAATACGCCCCTTACGTCGAGCTGGGCACCGGTAAATATTACTCTGGCGGCAGGCCGACTCCCTGGACATATCAGGACAGCAGCGGCAATTGGCACTGGACAGCCGGAAACCCCGCACAGCCATTTTTGAAGCCTGCTGTAGCAGATCATAAGCAAACATACAAAAACATCATTGAGGACGAGCTAAAAGGATTATAGCCCGTCTTTTTTGTTGCGTTTTTTCGGTAAATACCGCGAAGAACAGCGGTTTTTATACAATTCTATCGCCCCAAAGAATCGGGGACAAAGGAAAGGAAGATAGATAATATGGCAGTAACCAGAAAAGCCCTGAAAGCAATGGGACTTACCGACGAACAGGTGGATTCCATTGTGGAAATGCACACCGAAACTGTTGACGGCTTAAAGGCTGATCTTAACCGATACAAAGTCGATGCCGAAAAACTGCCCGGTGTACAGGAAGAACTGGCAAAAGCACAGGAAGAGCTTTCCACCACCAAAAATGATGGCTGGAAAGAAAAGCACGATGTTATCAAGAAGGAATTTGATGACTACAAAGCAGACATCACCGCAAAAGAGACTCGCGCAGCCAAAGAAAAGGCGGTAAGGGCCTATTTTGAAAGCAAAAAAATCGAAGGCGCAAATTTAAATCTTGCTATGCGCTCCAGCTCTAAAGAAATTGAAGCTGTGGAACTGGATGGCGACAAAATCAAAGATGCAGCTGCCCTCGATGCCCTTGTTACCGGTGACTTAGCGGGTCTTGTGACCAAAACAACTGTGACGGGTGCAAATACTGCTCACCCGCCCGTAATTGAACCGGGAAAATTCTCCAGAGCAGATGTTTATAAACGCGACGACCACGGAAGATATGTTTATTCTGCGTCTGAGCGCCAGAAAATGCTTGCTGAAAATCCCGAATTATTGAAATGAAAGGAAAATTAAATCATGGCAGCAATTAACGTTGAAACTTTCACCAACCCTCGTGACTCTCTCCCCAATGTTTATGACGGTGTGACCGCCCGTGAAGTGGACTTTGTTACCCGTTTTAACGACAACTGGGATGCTCTTCGCGAAATTATGGGCGTTATGCGTCCCATCCGCAAGGCTCCCGGCACCGCCTTAATTTCCTATACTGCCGAAGTGGCTTTGGAAGAAGGTAACGTGGAAGCTGGTCACGTTATTCCTTACAGCAAAACCACTATTACTCAGGCAGCTAAAGGCGACCTGACCATTCAGAAATACGCTAAAGCTGTTCCTATCGAGGATGTAAACAAATACGGCGCAGAAATCGCAATCGAGAAATCCGATGACGCTTTCCTTACCAAGCTGCAGAGCGTAGTTCTTAACAATTTCTACTCCTTCCTGAACACCGGTTCTCTTACTGGTTCCGCTAACGATTGGCAGGCTGCTCTTGCCAAAGCTCAGGGAGAAGTGCTGAACAAATTTGCATCCATCCAGAAAGACGTTACCTCTGTTGTTGGCTTTGCTAACATTTTGGATGCGTATGATTATCTGGGCGCTGCAAATATTTCCGTACAGACCAAATTCGGTCTGACTTACATTAAGGATTTCCTTGGTTATACCACTCTAATCCTGCTTCCTGCTCCCTTAATCTCTCGTGGCACCGTCATTGCTACCCCCGTAGAAAACATTGACCTGTATTATATTGACCCCTCCGACAGCGAATACGTTCGCCTGGGTCTGAACTACACCACTCAGGGCGAGACTAACCTCATTGGCTTCCATGTAGAAGGCGATTATGCCACCGCAGTTGGCGCAACCTATGCTCTTATGGGCATGGCTTTGTGGGCTGAATATCTTGATGGTATTGCTAAGATTTCCTTTACCGCGGGGGAATAATCCGACTGCTGAATGAGCCTGCCGCCGATCTGGATTCTATGACAAAGGCTGAACTTTTGGCTTTTGCCGAAGAAAACAACATCGGCGGTGTCAGCAGTTCTATGTTAAAGGCTGACATTTTAGCGGCAATCAAGGAGGCATTGTAATGCTGGAACAGGTTTTAAAAGAAATCTACGGAGTACGGTCTTACAACTGGCCTATTGTGAACGGCGGCATCCATACCGGTACATTTGAAGTAAAAGACGGCGGCATAGAGCTGCCGTTTTTGCTGCATGGGCAATATTTCCGTATCGTCGGAAGTGTTCTCAATGACGGCATATATCAATATCCCACAGCAGAGATGGCCGACGAGACCTTCTGCGGTGCTGTATGGGCATTGGCTATTCCAAAAGGGGTAATTTCCCTTGCGGAAGAAATAGAGGCGTGGGAAGCCAAAAACGGGGCTATGGCAGCAGGAATCTTCCAGTCGGAAAGCAAGGCTGACTATTCCTACACCAAAGCAACCGACAGCCAGACCGGCGGTGCTGTTACATGGAAAACCGCTTTTCGTTCGCGTTTAAATCAATGGAGAAAAATTTAAGGAGGATCTTATGAGTCTTCTTAGTGACATGTCGGTGCCCTGCGTAATGCTCGACAAAAAACGCGTACCTGATGGGGAGGGCGGCTGGAAAACCACCTGGGAAGAAAGTTCGCCCTTTGACGCGGTTATAAACTTTTCCACCTCTCTGGAATCCCGGAGAGCGGAACAGGACGGCGTAAAGTCCTTGTACACCGTAACCGTGTCAAAGAAAATCAAGCTGGAATATCACGACGTATTCCGGCGGCTGTATGACGGGAAAATCTTTCGCGTCACCAGCGACGGCGACGATCAGCAAACCCCGGATTTTTCCAGCATCACCCCGTCTGCGTGGGTAACGGCAGAGGAGTTTGATTTAGTAGTATGACCAAAGGACAAGCATTGCAAGAATTCTTTTCCGGGTTTGGTATGTTGGCTTTTCCTGCTCATGCCGTTCCCGACGACGTTGCTTTTCCCTTTTTGACCTATACACCTGTTTTTGACAGCTGGGGTGGGGGAGAAGTCAGCATTACAACCAATTTGTGGTTTCACACCGAGAGCGAAGCCATCCCCAATGCCAAAGCGCAGGAGCTTTCCGAGGCTATCGGGTTAGGTGGTGTTTTTTTACGCTGCGACGGCGGCTTGATCTGGCTGAAACGCGGTACGCCGTGGTGCCAATCTCTCAGTGACGAAACAGATAAAAATGTGAAGCGGCGGTACTTAAATGTTACCGCCGAATTTTTTACATCCAACTAAAGAGGAGGATTATTATGGGCAGATTTACTGTAATTCCGCAGGATACCTTTAACGGCATTCAGACCGATGCCGGTGTACTTCTCCGGAATTTTGACCCTGCGTCTAACGAACCCCCCGCAGATGAGGATATCATTTGTGCGACTACCGGCGGCATTACCGTTTCCTGCGTTCCCACCTATTCCGATATGGGCGCAGATGTTGATAATGCTCCCGTAAATATGAAAGAGCTGCTGCACCTCGATTCCTGGGCTTGCACTATGCAGTTCACTTCTCTCAGCACCGCTCCCGATGTAATCAAGCTCGCTCTGGGCGCTGCTGATATCAGTTCCACTGACTCCGGCAAAGTAATTCCCCGCCGCGACGTTAAACAGAGCGATTTTTCCGATCTGTGGTGGGCTGGCGACAGAGCAGATGGCGGCTGGGTAGCTGTTAAGCTGATGAACGCCCTTTCTACCGGCGGTTTTTCCCTGAAAACTACCAAAGCAGGCAAAGGCCAGGTTTCTATCACTTTGACCGGACACGTTTCTTCCACCGCTCAGGACGTAGTACCGATGGAATTCTATACCGGTGCAGCATCCGCAGAATAAGAGAGGTAATTTATGAAAATTTCTCAGATGAATACCGATCAGTTGCTTGATTTGTTTTGTCAGGTAGCGGAACCCGTAGCCAATATTGCTTCGGATCAGGAATTCACCAACCTTCTCAGCAAAAAAGTGGATAAGGAGGGCATTACCAAGGCAGGCGTAATCGCTCTGGGCATCGAAAAGCTTGTCAGCCTTGTTCCGATGCTGCTGAAGGGGCACAGAGAAGACCTCTATCACATTTTGGCTGCAGTAAACGGCAAAGACGTGACTGAAATCGCCACCCAGAACACCCTAAAAACCATCAAACAAGTGTATGACGTAGTACACGACAAAGAACTCATTGATTTTTTTGGATCGTTGGCGCAGCAGGAGCAGAACGCGTAATTACAGCGTTATTGTCTGCGCCCCGTCTTTCGGCGAAGGGGTATTTAGCTGTACTGCCGGTAATGATGAAAAATCAGATCCGGCAGGAACGCTTTGAATATTACTTGACTGACGCTCTGTGGCTCGTAAATGAAAATTTTGCGGCTGCGTTGGGTGGGAGAACGCTGGAAGAGAGATTTTCTTCTCTGGTAAATCCCAAACCGGAAGACACACGAACAGAAGAAGAAGTGATCGCACAGGTTAAAAAGGGTTGGGAGGTGAAGATGCCTTGAATTTGTTAGATCTCTTCGCCCGAATCACATTAGACGCTTCCGATTATGAAGAGCAAATGGAAGATGCTGCCGGGAAAACTTCAAGTTTTGGAGAGAGGCTAAAAACCGGCCTTGCGGCGGCCGGGAAAATCGCTGCCGCCGGGTTAGGCGCGGCTGCCAGCGGAATTGTGGCATTGTCTAAAGCGGCAACACAAAGCTATGCGGAGTTTGAGCAGCTTGCGGGCGGTGTAGAAACGCTGTTTAAAGGCTCGGCTGATATGATCGGCTCATATGCTTCCGAAGCCTATAAAACCGCTGGGCTTTCTGCCAATCAATATATGGAGACTGTAACGGGCTTTTCAGCGAGTCTTTTACAGAGCTTAGGCGGCGACACTAAAGCCGCCGCGCAATATGCAAATAAAGCCGTTATTGATATGGCCGACAACGCCAACAAAATGGGCACTTCTATAGAAAATATTCAGAACGCCTATCAGGGTTTTGCAAAGCAAAACTACACCATGCTCGATAACTTAAAACTCGGCTATGGCGGTACTGCTAAAGAAATGTATCGTCTTATGGAAGACGCTGCAAAGTTAAACGAAGAATTTGCAAATACCGCTAATTTTTCGTTAGACGATAAAGGCCATCTTGAAGCTGAATTCGCAGATATTGTCCAGGCAATACACATTGTACAAACCGAAATGGGAATTACCGGTACAACTGCCGAAGAGGCATCCGGCACAATTTCCGGCAGCATAAGTGCTATGAAAGCCGCCTGGGAAAATCTTGTTGTTTCTTTGGCGGACGACGGCCTTTCGTTGGAAAACCGAATCTTCGAGTTTGTAGAAGCTGCCGAAACTGTTGCCCGAAATATAGTTCCACGCGTCGGAACGATTTTGCAAGGCGTTGGAAAATTGGCCACAGGATTGGCTCCGGTTATTGTTTCTGAAATACCTCCACTTTTAAGCGAATTGTTGCCGGTTTTGCTGGAGGGCGCATCTTCTTTGATGCTATCAATTACAGACGCGCTTCCGGAAATTTTATCGACTTTATCTAACTTGCTCCCCGTAGTGGCTGAAACCATCCTTTCCATGGTTCCTGTATTATTACAAACGGAAATTGATATTCTGATGGCGTTGGCTCAAGGCGTTTCCGACAACTTGCCTTTATTGACTCCGACTGTAGTCAGTGTTTTGTTGCAAATCGTCAGTATATTGACTGCGCCGGAACAATTAAACTCCCTGTTGGACGCAGCTGCGACCTTGGTGCTCGAGCTAACAAAAGGATTGGTAAAAGCTGTGCCGCAATTGATAGAAGCTGCACTCGCTTTAATTATGAATTTAATCGAGTTTATCTTAAACGAGGACAATTTAAATTCGTTGGTGGAAGCGGCACTGGAAATTATTTTAACAATTACTGAAGGACTTGTTGAAGCAATCCCACAGCTCACCAATGCAGCAATTCAAATTATTGAAAAGCTGTGTAACTTTTTGCTTGACCCAGAAAATATTGAAATGCTTTTAGATATGGCATTTTCAATTGTAGTGGCCATCGTTAACGGTTTAGGATCCGCTACCGTTGAGCTGATAAAGGGCGCCTCCAAACTCATTGGAACATTAATTGATAAATTTGAAGAAACCGATTGGTCTGAACTCGGCAAAAATATTATTGATGGACTACTCAGCGGTATTCAAAATGCGTGGAGTGCTCTGACGGCGTGGGTAAGTAATGCTTGGGATTCGCTTTGGAGCGGAATTCAAAGTTTTCTGGGAATTTCTCCCGTATCTAACAATTCTCCCGAAGACATTCCTATTTCGAATAATAGCAGCGGCGGCAGTGGAACCGTCGGAGGTTTCTCTTCTGTAAATGTTACCCAAAACATCTACAGTACAGCCAAAACGGCAGCTGATCTGATGGAAGAGGCAAAATATCAGCAGGATAAGGCAATCTATCTTGGCGCAACCAGATAAGGCGGTGAATTTCGATGTATAGTGCAAAATATGTATCTGATAACGGACTGGAATTTCAGTTTGGCGCCGCCGGAAACAATGCGTTTGATATTGACGGGCTGAGCGGCCTTGCGGTAAACCTTGGTACATCGCAGGGCTTTGGTCAGATCGGAGAAAGCGTGGAAACCCGCTCGGTAAAAGGCAAGACGCTGACGATCCGCGGTGTGCTTTATGGGAATATCCCTGCCGGAAAGCAAAGGCTGAAACGTGCGCTTTCCGCATTTTCAAAAGGCAAGCTGTATTTTGAGGACAAATATGTTCTGTCGGTGTATGTGAAAAATGCACCGGAGTTTTCCCCCATAAAAAACAATGGTGCGTTTACTTTACAGCTCTATGCACCGTTTCCGTTTTTCAGGGAAGCGCAAGAACAGGTGTTTTTGATTGGCGGCATTGTGCCGAAGTTTTCTTTTCCTATCAACTATGCTGTTCCGCATAAGTTTGGAGAAAAGAGCCCGGCGCGATATGTGAATATCATCAACGAAGGCGATATTCAGGCACCGTTCAAGGCAGTTTTGACCACTGCTACGGAAAGCAGCAATATAGTATTGACCAACTTGCAGACAAGGCAATGGCTGAAATATCACGGCACGCTGTATATCGGCGATAAACTGGAGCTGTACCGGGACGACGACGGAATTTTTCGTGCAGAACTTACCTCCGGTGGCAATACAGAGGATGTAATTTATCGTGTCGACGAAGGCTCTACTCTGTTCGACCTGAATGTCGGAGACAACTTGATTATGGCCGACGATGACGAAGGCGGTGCGGAGCTTACCGCGCAGATGATTTTCCAACAGATCGCAGGAGGTGTGTATGAGGCTTAATTTGTATGATGAGGCCTTGACCCGCCTCGCCGCTATTGAGGACAGATTCGTTTCCTGCCTCTGGTCGGAAGGGTACAATACTCTGGAGAGCTTTGTAGTAGAGCTTCAGGATACGGCAGAATATCGCAAAAAAGTGCGCCCCGGCTGTTTTGTAGGACGCAGCGATCGAAATACGCTGATGGTGATTACCACGGCAGAAGTAAAAGACGGCAGGATCTCGGCAAGCGGGTTTCCTGCCGCCCGTATTTTGAGGGACGTGTCGTTTATTGGCACCATCCCTGAAAACTCTCCTGTCTCCCAGGCTATCGTCGACGCCTATAACGGCAGCGGAAGCAAAAAGGGATTACTTTCGGCAGAAGATTCGGATCTTGCCGACGTTTACCCCTCCCAGATCAGCAACAAAAGCATTCTGGAGCTTTGCGAAACAATGTGCCAGACTGCGGATGTAGGATTTCGGGCGGTAAGGGCTGAAAATAAGCTGTTTTTGCAATTTTACAAGCCGGAAAACACCGGAAGGCTGATCTATTCGGAAAACTTTGGCAATCTGTCAATCAGCTCCGTCGTTCTTTCTACCGAGAATCTGAAAAACTACGCTATTGTGCTGGGTGAGGGCGAAGGTGATGCCCGCACGCGCATAGACGTTGACCAAACCGACGGCGGAGAACGGCTTGACCTGATCGTAGATGCCAGAGATCTCACCAAAGAGGAAAACGAAGCTGACGAAAGCTATCTGCTGCGGCTGACAGCCAGAGGCAAAGAAAAACTGCTGGAACATAAAAAGACCTGGGAATGTGCATTTTCGGTCGCCGCAAACGATTTCGGATCCAAATTCGATTTAGGCGATGTTTTAACGGTAGTGCTTCCCGATATGGGAATCACATTGACCGCCAGAGTGGCAAGATTTTCCCAGAAAGAACAAAAGAACCAAACCAAAACCACCATTGAGGTGGGCGAAATAACAATACGGAAAGGATAAATGCTTATGGCTATTGTAACTTATCCGCTGAATAACATCGAATACGCCGCTGAGGACGCAGAGCTTTATAACTCTACTCGTACCAGCGGCGTTTTTGCTATGAATGACTTTGATTTTTCAGTTACCGAAACGGACAACTATATCACCATCGGTGCCGGAATGGCATGGATTAAAAATGCCCGTTTTGCAGGCAAGGCTGTTGCAAACAAAGAGAACGTTGCTTTGGAGCTGCCCCTTGCAGATGCCGCTTTCCCTCGTATCGATGTGGTAGCGTTGCAGTTTGACAAAACCTTAAACTCCACAAAAATGGTAGTAAAATCCGGCACACCTGCTTCTTATCCCGTTATTCCTTCTATTGTACAGACAGAAATGTTGTATGAACTGTATCTGTACGCTGTTCGCAGAGAAGCGGGAGCGCTGGTGGTTTTTGCATCCGATGTGACTGACCTTCGGCCTGACGAGCAATATTGCGGCCTGATGCGGGATGGTGTTACCAGAGACTCGGCGGTCCCCGACGGAAGCATCACTACTGAAAAGTTTGCTCCTAATGCGAAAATTCCTTTTGCCAGAGAGGCGGACGTCGCTTTGAACGGTGTACAGCGGCTAACTGGTACAAAATCCGGTACTGTCTTTTCTATGACCGGCCTTGGTGGAAGAACCGGCATTGTTCCTTGTACTTTTGCTGCTCCCGGCGCATTTGTAGCAGGTAACACTTTCAACATTGACGGCGAAGCCTATACCGTAGCATTACAAACCGGAAAAGCGGCCGAAAATGATTTGTTTGTGGCAGGCGCTGTGGTATCCTGCATCATTGACACCGAGGGAAAAACTGTAAATTTTAAGTCGGGCGGTGGTGGGGACGTAATAATAAAAATGGTGTCTGGTACTGTTTCGACAACATCAAACGGCACAATGAGTGTTACTGGCACCATTTCTGGTTTAGCAATTAAACCCATTGCCGTTGCTATTGTTGGTGCATCTAATAAATATATTCTTGGTGGTCTCACTATTATCGGAAATAATACGCTAAGAAATTATGCACCTATTATCGGTTCAAGTGGCTACCTTGCTTATAATTCGGGGGACTTTTCGGCTACTTTTAATGGCAACAGCATTACATTTACATCGGATACCACAAAAGCAAGTGTCACACCATCAGTAACATATCACGTTTTCGGATATTAAGGAGGGACGATTATGTTTGTTAGAAGACACTATTATGACAGTCTATCTGGTGAAACCGTTCTCTCCTATATGCGACAGGGCGCGGTGTTACTTGGGAGTGTTGAAGAAGATTTCGCGTTTTATCCCCAATTACAGAACAGAAACCTTAACGATACTGGTGTAATAGAATGGCTTGAACCTGATGCAGAAATTGAAAGACAGTTTGAATCTTTCTATGGAGTTCGTGTGGAAAACGGTGAACTTGTGTTCTTTGATTTACCCGTGTCGGAATCCACAGAACCTACCTATGATGAGCTGATGGAAGCCTATAACATTCTGACAGGAGGTATCGCGAGTGAGTAACGTTATCGAAATTGCAAAAGAAACTATGGCGCGATACAAAGCGGCAGCAACTGTTGTGTCTGATGACGTTGCGGTGACTGTGCCGGAACTTTTTGACCGATGGCAGAGCGGGAAGGAATATGGCGTTGATGCTCGTGTCCGCTACGAAGATACCCTCTACAAATGCTTGATCGCTCACGCCTCGCAGGACAACTGGACACCTGACGTGTCGCCCTCGCTCTGGGTTCGCATCGATGACCCTGCTATTGAATATCCCACGTGGATTCAGCCTGTTGGTTCTGCCGACGCATACCCGATGGGCGCAAAAGTAAGCCATAACGAAAAACGCTGGACAAGCGATGTGGACAACAACGTTTGGGAACCCGGTGTGTACGGCTGGACGGAGGTGGTGTAATTGGTCATTGAAGAAGTAGCAATCAAATTGCAGGAGACCACCGACCGATCTCTCCGCAACGAAGGCCGCATCAGAAAGCTGGAAGGGGAGCAGGACAGCATCCGTTCCCTTGCCACTTCGGTGGCGGTAATGGCGGAGCAGATGAAGACGATGAACAATAGCGTCAACACCCTCACCGAGAAGGTGGAAACACTGGAAGCCGAGCCCGGCAAGCGCTGGAAATTCGTTATCGAAAAGGCCATCTATTTTGTGGTGGCGGCAGTGGTAGGATTCTTTTTGGCGAAAGCGGGGCTGTAATGGGGTTTAAAATTATAAAGACCCCTCGCAGCCGAAAGGAATACTCCAAAAACGTCATTGACGCAATGATCCTGCTGTGGTTTTTGACGGCTGCCTTTGGTGCAGTCGTCGTCTGGCTGCAGGGATACGGGCTGGAGGCTCTTTTGAGCTTCGTCGGAGCGCCGATGACCGGCGGTATCATCGGATATCTGGTGAAATCCGCCATCGAAAACAGAGAGAAGATCCGATACTGCACAGAGGAGGAATATGAAGCGTCCAACGCTCTGCCGCAGATCGGATTTGACGGAAGTGCAGAAGGAGGAGAACACCCGTGATCGACTGGAAAAAGAAATTAAGCTCCCGGAAATTCTGGGCGGCGGTGGTCGGCTTTGTGTCGGCAATCCTGATCGCCCTCAATTACCCCCAGATGGCAATCGAACAGGTGGCGGCAGTCATTACTGCAGGCGGCGTACTGGTGGCCTACATCCTGGGCGAAAGCTACGTGGATGGTAAACGGGAAGAGAAGAGCGATGAGGAATATTACTAAGTAAGGACGGTGATAGCTATGATGCAAGGCGATCAGTACCGAGTATCGCTGCATCTGACGATGAACGGCGAACCCGTAATCGGGGAAGTTGTGGAAAACATGGAAGTAATGCTCGGCAATCTCCGCAAGACAAAAGCAGACGGCAGTATAACCTATGATGCCCTCGAACAGGTCTGGCTTATCAGCTTGACACAGGAGGACACCTTTTTACTGCGCGGCAACGTTAAGGTGACTGTCCGCTGTAAATTTGGTTCCGGTGATGTAATCGGCGCAGATCTTGGCATGGTGAATGTTTTGCATAGTGCTTCTAAGGTGGTGCTGTAATGCTGAAAGCGGAACTGAAAAGCGCACCGATGCTTGAGGGAAAACTGGGCGGTGTAATTAACAATTCGCAGAGCAACGAAGAAATCTACAACCGAGGATATGCGGCAGGATATGAAAAAGGTAATACTGACGGCTACAACGCCGGACATACTGAAGGCGTGAAACAAGGATATGGTGACGGCTATGCCAAAGGTAATTCTGATGGCTACAGCACCGGTCACGAAGCAGGATATTCCGAAGGTGTAGAAAAAGGCTACAATGACGGTTTAGCTGCCAGAACTTACGAGGTCTGGACGATCACACTGACTGACGGAACAATCGTAGAAAAGGAAGTGGCGTTGCTATGATTGATTTTGCAAATGCAAAAAGCATCGTCGTTCCCGAAGGTGAAGTTGCTGTTATTGCCCGTGGTGATGAAATACTGTGGCGAAAGTTGCCGTACAAGAGGGAGCTTGCTTACCTTGAAAGCACGGGAACACAGCACATTGATACAGGTGTGACGCTGACACAAAACCATAAGGCTGAATTGTTGGTGAGCCATTTAGGTCAAAGCAAAACCCAAATAATTTTCGGTTCCAGAATGAGTGCAGCTGAACACAATTTCGGCATTGTTATAGGTGCTTCAAATAATCTCGTAGTTGATTTCTATGACTACACACGTAACCGGTTGTCGTACATTATAACCGGTGACGAGCTGATTGAAATATCTATCAGTAAGGAAAAGCTGAAAATCAACAATTCTGAAAAAGCTGTATCAACCTATGGCAACTTTGCAACACCCGAAACTGCATACCTATTTAACGGTTCTGGTTCATATCCAGCAGGATATACTCCTGCACAAATGAGGCTGTACTATTGCAAGATATATAACAACGATACGCTTGTTCGTGACTTCATTCCTGTCCTCGACTGGAATGGCCGCCCCTGTATGTATGACAAAGTAACCGACGAGCTGTTTTACAATCAAGGTACAGGAGAGTTTTTGTACGCTCTTTAAAGGAGAGGTAACCAATGAAAACCATCTTTAAAGGCAGCCGATATCGGCTGACTTCCGGCTATCGCACCGCAGACCGCCCCGATCATCACGGGGTGGATCTGGTGGGGCTGGATTCCGATATCGTGATATCGCCCATCGAGGGAACGGTTATTGCCTCCACCATTATCACAGATAAGAAAAACCTTACCTGGGAGTGGGGGAATTTTGTCCGTATTGATGACGAGGACGGTAACCGATACTTTTTCTGCCACCTTGACCGCCGTTTTGTGGCGGCAGGACAAAAAGTGTCGGTCGGCACCCAGCTTGGCGTGATGGGAAACACCGGTTACAGCTTCGGCAAGCACACCCACTTTGAGATCCGCAGAGCCGACAACGTGACCCGAATCGACCCGACAACATTTCTCGGTATTCCCAACGCAAAAGGGGAGTACAGCACCGAGCCCGACGGCTGGGTGAAGAGCGACGGCAGCCGATGGCAGTACCGAAAAGGCGGGGCTTTTCTCCGTTCCCAATGGCTGAAAGATGCCGGACACTGGTATTTCCTCGCTGCGGACAGCTATATGCTGACGGGACTGCACGAAATTGCTGGAAAGCTTTACTACCTCAATCCCCAAAGAAAACACAATATCCCCACCGGAGCCTGTATTATCACAGATTCCAGCGGGGCGGTAAAAAATCAATGATACAGACCCCGCTGCGCCTCTCAATGATGCGTGCCATAGCGGGGGCGCGTCCTTTCATAGTGTGCTGAGGCAAAACGCATTATGGAGGATCCTATGAACGGTCAAACCAAATCAGCACGAAAATATCTTGTCGAAATCCCCGAAAAGAAAAGCTATCTGGAACTGATGGAGCGGGCAAAGCTTACCCCAACAGAGCGAATGGTCTGCGATATGAAATATCTTCAAGGCCAGAACCTCGCTTTCATCGGCGATACATTAGGCTTTTCGGAAGATTGGACAAAGCGCATCCATCGACAGGCACTATTAAAACTGTCAAAAATCATAGAAAATTGAACACCACTTTTCAACCCCTTTCCGTGCCCAACGGGAAGGGGCTTTTTTGTTATATTGAAAACAGAAAAGGAGGAGAAGCGATGGCACAGAACACTTATTTATACAACGGACAGCCCCAGCAGGGCTTTTATCAGCCGCCCCAGATGATGGGAGGCAATCAGTATGGCTATCAGCCGCAAACGGCTCAGACAGCCGTACAGCCCGTGCAGAGCGGATATGTCACCCGACCTGTCACCGGAAGAGAAGAAGCACTGGGAGCACAGGTGGACTTTTTTGGCCTTGGCACTGTAATGCCCGATTTGGCACACGGTGTAATTTATCTGAAACGCTTTAATCCAAATACGGGCGCGTCTGATCTGCTGGAATTTGCCTATCAGCCTCCCCAGGCGGCACAGCCCGAGCCCCAGTATGTAACGGTCGATATGTTCAAAGAACTGGAAGCACAGGTTATGGCTTTGAAAAAGCCGGTAATAGCCAGACGGAAGGAGAAAGAGACCGATGCAGATGAATAATCCAATGTTATCTATCATCAATATAGCCCGAAACGGAGGTAATCCGATGGTAGCTTTACAGCAGATGGCATCACAAAATCCCGAAGTCCGTCAGGCAATGCAGATGATTCAGGGCAAATCTCCGGCCGAGCTGCAGCAGATGGCTCAGAACATCGCCAGAGAACGCGGGATTGACTTAAACGAATACATCCGACAAATGGGGCTTAATTTGCCCCGGTAATATGTTCCCCTCCTATCAGTTTAGCGGGTCTTGAGAAAAACCGCCCTTACTTTAACACGTAAGGGGACGCGCGACCCTTTGTGAATATAAACTGAAAAGGAGATATGAATTATGGCAGAAGATGGCGGCTTTGCAATGGGCTATGCCTTAGGTCAGGACAGCGGCGGAGGTAACTGCGGCAACGGTGGCGGCATGTTTGGCAACGATGCCTTTTGGGGCATTATCCTGCTCGCCTTGCTTTTTGGTAACCGCGGTTTTGGCGGCGGCTTTGGTGGAGGTTCCGGCGATAGCGGCGGTGGCGGCGGTGTTGCTGCCGGCTTTGCTTGGCAGGGTATCGACAACGGTATTCGCGGCATTCAGCAGGGTCTGTGCGACGGCTTTTATGCAGTCAATACCGGCCTGCTCAACGGCTTCCACGGCGTAGACAACGCAATTTGCACTCTTGGCTATCAGACTCAGCAGGGCTTTAACACTCTGGGGTACCAGATGAAAGACTGCTGCTGCGAAATTCAGCGAGGCATTGACGGCGTAAACTTCAATATGGCAAAAGGTTTCTGCGATCTGGGCAATGTAATCAATATGCAGACCAGAGATATTGTGGAGAACCAGAACGCCAACTACAGAGGCATTATGGACTTCCTGGTACAGGAAAAACTGGCCTCCAAAGACGCTCGCATTGTTGAACTGACCAACCAGCTGAGCCAGAGCAACCAGAATGCAGTAATCGGCGCTCGTATTGATGCGGCAGTTGCAGAAGTACTGCGCCGCACCGGTAACGATTGCCCCACTGCAGCTTATCTGGTACAGCCTCCCACTCCCGTAAACTTCCCCATCAATGGCTGCGGTACTGTGCAGTTTGGCAATTGGGGACAGCGTGACGGCGGCTGTGGTTGCGGCTGTGGTTTCTAACTGTTCGGAGATCCGAACACCTCCCCGATAACGGGTGACTGACTTCGGGGCGGCTTAACGGCTGCCCCTTGATTTTTGAAAGGAGAAAACCATGAGATATTGTGGTTATATCAAACGGCTTTGCCCTCGCCTGGTATTTACTGAGGACGTGACCTTCACCGCTCCGAACCTTGTAATCGATCTGCCGGCAGGGGCATACAATAATTGCCAGCGTTATTGCATCGTGGTGACTCAGGCAATTCCGGCAGAGACTACACGAGAAGCACCTGTGTTTTTCACCATTGGAGGCGGCACAGAGCTTTACCCCTTTGTTTCCTGTGACGGCACACAGCTTACCGAACGTAGCATTGATACCCGCACCAGATATTCCGTTGTGGTAAATACCACGGCTACCGGCGGCTCTTTCAGACTGCTTGGCAAGGCTTGTGTACTGCAACCTAACAGCGACCTTGATGCCATCGACGGTACCGCTCCCGATGCTGACGGCGGAGCATAAGAGAGGTGCTGTTCTATGAATAAAGGTTATAAAGCAATCCTGCTCGCCGCGCAGCGTTCCAACGAGAACCGAAATGAAAATCGGGGCGAAATGAGAAACGAAATGCGGGGCAGATACGAAGGAGAGTATCGCGGCGGCAACGAGCGGATGGAAATGGGCGAATACGAATCCAGACGCGGCAGAGGTAATCGAAGCGAATACGAGTCCCGCAGGAGAAACACCACTCGAAATGAATACCCGCAGGACGAACAAATGCGGATGGGCGGCAACGAGGACGAATATGAATCCCGCTACGAAGCGCGGAACGACGGCTACGGAATGAATTACCCTCGCGAAGAATACGAGCCCGAAGACCGATTTCGCGACCGCAGAGGGAGAGAGCATTACGACAACGGCAGATTTGCCCCGATGCGAAATCGTTATGAACGATCGGAAAATGAGCGTGAACCTGATATGAGACGTTTGCCGCCTATTTACGAGCGTCCCGAATCCCGTTACGAATCGAGATACATTCCAGAGGACAACCCTCTTCCCCGAATGGGTTTTGATGGAAACAGCCCTGGTATGCACCATCCAAATATTTGGAAGTCCAGCTCTATGGAGCAGGGACGCTCCGGCGGGTCGACGCAGGAAGAACCCCTCACCGAAGAGAAAGCCAAAAAATGGTTGGAGCAGATGCAGAACGAAGACGGCAGCAAGGGCCCTCACTGGACGCTGGATCAGGTGAAACAGGTCGTAAAGCAGAAGATGCTCAATCTGGAGCCGGTTGAAGTTTTTGTGGCGATGAATATGATCTGGTCGGACTATTCCCCCGTAGCCAAAAAGTACAACGTAAACAGCACTGATTTTTACCTCGATATGGCAAAGGCTTTTCTGGAGGACAAAGACGCCGCTCCTGAAAAGCTTAAAAAGTATTTTGAGTATGTGGTGAAATGATGTCATTTTTAAGATTTGATGTCAAAAATGATGTCAATTTCTTGTAATCCCTTGCTATATCTATGTTCAATGAGAGTTCGAGTCTCTCCAACTCCGCCAAGCCAAGAACCCCGTAAATGCTGGAAAAACCCAGTGTTTATGGGGTTTTTCGCGTATTTGGGTAGTACATAAAAGGACATAAAAATACATAGAAATACACAGAAAGTGATGTCAAATTGATGTCAAAAAAAGTAGGGCAAAATCCGTCTGGATCTGCCCTGAAAAAATTTTATAATATATCGACGCTGTACGCCTTTTGATGGATTGATTTCAGCTTTGCTTCGCGCAGATCGGTGTAGACATCCATTGTCGTGGAAAGCTGTGCATGGCGCAGTAAGGCTTGCGCTTCCTCTGGAGGGATTCCTGCTTCAAACAGCATTGTAGCGAATGCGTGCCGGAACTGATGAGGGGTAGCGGTAATCCCAGATTCCTTGCAATACAGTTCCCAGTTCCGGTCAAACTGGGATTGCGTCATGTATTCTCCCTTTTCGTTGGGAAAAATAATACCTTTCCCTGGTTTCAACCTTGCGGCGAGAGCGTCCAGAATTGGCAGGGTCGAAACACTGGCTTCGGTTTTAGGCTTTTTGATTTTGGGCTTATTGTTGTCGTGGTAAAGAGATTTGGTAACGTGAATTACACGATTTTCCAGATCAACGTCCGACCACTCTAAGGCCAGTAGCTCCCCACGACGCAAGCCGGTGTATAGCAACCAGATAGCAAACATACCAAAAGTACATCCTGCCGACTGTTTCACCTTTGCAATATCTTCAGAAACAGGAGAGGTTCGTTTGCTTTTCCGCAAATTACCCGGAATCGACAGATCGCGAGCTGCATTAAACAGTACATATCCATTTTCTACAGCGTACTGAAAAATCAGATTGAATACCATCAGCTGCGTTTTTACAGTCTTTTGAGCATAAGTGCGAGAAAACTTTTTGATATAGTTGGCGATTTGTGTGGGCTGAATATCCTTGATGGGAATGTCTCCAAATTGATCTATCGCTCTTTGATAGGCGGGCTTATAATTCTTTGTGGAATTATAGGCAAGGTTCGGCTCGTGCTTTTTCCACCACTCTTCGGCAACCACAGAGAACAATTCTCCGGTTTCTTTCTTTTCTTCAAACGCTTGAATTTTCTTTAATACTTCCGCTTTTGTCCTTCCGTAAAAGTATTTGCGCTTCCCATCAACTGTCAAAGCTTCTTGATACCTTCCGTCAGCTCGTTTTTTCATAAAAATACTCCTTTCGTGGTACACTTGACAACACCCGACGAAAAGAGTACAATAAACATGTGCTGAGTTGGGTACTCGTTTCATGGGTATTCCAGAAATTCCCGTCCTGTTGCTGCAGGGCGGGTTTTTCTTTTATTAAGAAAATTTTCTATCTTTCGCCGAATTTTGCTTAGTTTATTAAATTAACATCGGCAATATCGTCAATTTACAAAGCAGAGTTTGTCTGCTATATTGATATCAGAACAAAAGTTCGATAAGGCAAAGCGGGTCATTTGACCAGCAGCCGCTCGATGATTTTGTCCTTGTGGGTGTTTTCCTCGCGCAGGTATGCGATTTCCTCGCAAAGATGTGCGATTTTTGCCGCTTCGTCTTTTCGCACCGCTTCCAGTTCGACACGGTAGGAATCGTGTACCTTGCCCAAGGCTTCCCGCAGATGAGAAAGCTCCTCCAGAGCCTTTTCCAGATCCTTGGCTAATTCTTCGGAGCGGGTATCGTCTTCGCCGATCTCGCCGCTGACCAGCTGGGCGGCAAAGTGGCAGGGGAAACGGCTAAACCCTTCACCGACAACAACGCGGGTAATATCTCTGACGGTGGCAAAGCGCACGTCTTTGTTTTTGCCGGAAAGAACACTGTCTACCGTTCCTTTGGCAATGCCTGACCGCTCCGAAATGATAGAGTGCGTCAATCGCTGCTGTTTTGCCAGCGCGTTGATCCACTCGACCCAATCAAGGTAACCCATCGACAGGATGCCGGGTCCTGCGCAGCTGGTGTGCATAAAGGGACAGTTCAGGCAGATATCGTGGGGCTTCTGGTTTTCGTTGGCTTGCTCGGCAATAGCCAACATTATTTTAGGAACATCTACATTGACTTTTAACACTATATCAGCCTCTTTTCCGAAAATCGCAAAATATCAATCCTAAAGTGCAGTTTGTCCATCAAGCATCATAATACTCTGGGTTCAAACTGTATTATCTTGAGATTGATATTCTTTGATCGGCGTGTTAGGCTTTAGTTAGCCTCAGCACACGCATTCCTGCCGGGTGAAGTTTGGCGACCGATGCCCGGCAGGGCAATTTCTTAATTTTATGTCTTAAGCAGTCCAATGATAACCGCAATCCTGGCAAACGCACATAGACTTGTGTACAGTTTTGGTTTTGTATTTTTTAGGAGAAAAGATTTTTACAATCAAGGCAGGAATGGTTAAGAACAGCCATTTCAAAGGCAGCCACCACCAGCCAATAAAAAGCCAATAAAAAATGCCTTTGTGTTTAGCCTTCAGCTGGGTTTCAGACACCATTTGAACATTCACGTTTTGGGATTTGCATTTTGGACACGTCATTTGTATCACTCGCTTTCAAAAAAAATAATACTGCAAAGCAGCAACAAAAAACAAGGAGGAATAACAGTGAACTCGCCATCAGAAAATTACAATTTTTCCAATGACAATGACCTTTTAGACTTGTTGAGGCTTTTTAGGCTTTTGAGTCCTCCGGAACAGGCTGAGTATCTCGGCCGCTTGTCTGAGATGTTAAATAAGCGCGTTCACGATTCCGTTCTTCCTGAGTCAACAATCTAATTTTTAGAATAAAATCTTTTTCCTCATCGGTTAAATCTCCGATGAGGTTTTTTTCTTTTTCCGCCTCTTCCTGACCGGGAGAGGCTTTTTTAGTTTTATTAAGATCCCTGATGGGCGGAAATTCGTTGCCGTTTAGCTCCTCTACAGTTATACGGAACACCTCAGCAATTTTTTCCTGCATATTGGGATGAGGCTCGATTCCTTTAAGCCAATTGGCGATTGAGCTGGCGCTACATACCAATAATTGTTTCAATTTGTAATTGCTCATTTGATGGTTTTCCAACAAATATTCCAGGTTTCGTGCAATATTCACAAGAATCACCTTCCAAGGTTGGATTACATTTGTTCCAAGCGTGGAATAAAAAAGTATTGACTTTAATCCAAGGTTGGAATATAATAGTAATCGTGATAGGCAACAACAAACCGACCGTCATCCAAGTTGGAATGGCAGCGAAAATTTGTCGTTGATTTAATTACTCCAAGGTTAGATTATCACACTTTGATTATTTTGTCAACAAAATGGAGGTGGAAATTTGAATTTTGCCAAAAGAATCTCAGATTTGCAGGAAAAACATGGCGAATCGAACTACAGATTAGCCAAAAGTTTGGGGGTATCCCAGACAACAGTTGCAAACTGGAAAAATGGCACAATGCCTTACGGGATCTATCTGAAGGCTATCGCTGACCACTACAACGTAACCGTAGAAGAACTGCTTGGGAAGAAAGAAGAATAGGAGGATAAACTATGTCCCCGCGCAATGCCGCGATTGAGCTTAAAACTCTGCAAGAGGAATTAGCATACACGCAAAAGAAGCTTTCCTCTTGCGGGAATGAAGCAAAATGCATTATTTTGCAGTGCATCAAGCAGATTAAGCGAGATATCGAGAGAAATACTGCGATTTTAAGAGAACTCGATCTTTAATTCCTACATAGTAATACTTAAAAATACAAAGGCATACACAGAAGGACATGGCTCGCAGCAAAAACGGCCGATTTTCGAGTTTGAGTATTTTTAAGATATGCTTCACAATTTTATAGGAGGCTGAACCGTGGGAAGAGAAAAAGAAGACTTCAGGGACAACCTGGAACGATTGGAAGAGAAATTCCCCGACAAGGAAATGCTATCAGCACGGGAAGTTGCCGATTATTTGGGACTGGATATCCGGACAGTACGAAAATACTTTCCGATCAAGCCCCACGTCGGCATCACCAAAGTCGCCCTGGCGAGGGCAATGTCGTAGAAAGGAGTAAAACAATGGACACAAAAAGAGAAAACGCCCTGCGGGACCGGAACCCCCACAAGGCGAATGCTAAAAAAGACACTGTAAGTGTATCACGAAAAAAAGCATCTGTCAAGGAACTGCTTGGCGCAATGATGTGGATCTTCGGCGTATTGTGTGCTTTCGCTCGTTGGGAAATGCCCGGAGCAGAGCACTTACAGATCACCGCAGTACTGTTGCTGCTGCTTGGCGGGCTGGTACTGATCCTGGAGGGGATGGAATGACCAAACGGGAGTTTGGGGGATTTTTAGCGAGAGATTGCAACCGAAAAGGGATCTCCCTCACTATGGTCGCAAGGAATACCGATATCCCCCTCTGGAAGCTTGAGGATGCGTCCCAGAACCGCTATGTGCTTAGTTATAAGGAAATTAAACGTATCGTTCGTTTTATGCATTACAGCCCGACACAACCGCCGTTTAGCGAAAGGAGCGAAAAGAAAGTGTGCGAGATTTGCGGAAGCACAAAGCATCTGAACGGATGTCCTTGTTTCGAACCGTTCTATGCGCATCGCTGCTCGTTGTGCGGTGGTGGGATCGAAGAGGGCGAACCGTATTTGCGAATCCCTGGAGAAGAACTTGGCAGAAACAGAGAAGATTTGTTCATCTGCCAGGATTGTGCTGAGAAGTACAGAAAGTTCGAATAAACCAATTAAATTCGTTTTGATTTGGAGGAAAATATCATGGCAGCTAAAAAAGACACTCACGTTGTCGAAGAAGACCTGAAAACAATGATTGCGGAGTTTCTTGCCGTAGAGACCAAAGAAGCTATTTCGCAGATTAAGGCCGAAGCGCAAGAGCAGACATCAAAATGGCAAGAAGCCTTAGAGTTCGTAATGGATTTTGCTCACCTAAATAAGGAGGGGCGAAAAATGATTACCGACTACGCAGAATTTCTTTTGTCAAAAGATGAATATGTCGACTTTTAGGAGGAAATATGCAGCAGTTTGACGACGGTGTAAGATTCTACACCAGAGCTTATGCGGTTGTGGAAGTAAGCTTCCCGGAACAGGATATTTGCTGCGCCCGATGCCGCATGTATAACAATTCTACAGACCGGTGTTTATTGGATCAGAACATCCGACCGGCAAGACCAAAAACAGCAGTGGGGAAGGGTTGTCCCCTGCAGCTGATAGAAACAAAGGAGGAACAATAATGGGAATCCCTGTACTCGTTCTGGGAGAATCCGGCAGCGGAAAATCTACAGCCCTCCGCAATTTTGAAGCAAACGAAATTGGCATTTTCAACGTGGCAAGCAAGCCTCTGCCGTTTCGGAAAAAGCTTCCCAGCATCAACGCGGCGAACTACCAGAAGATTTTTTCGTCATTAAGCAAGCCAAAACTCAAGGCTTACGCCATTGACGACGCGCAGTATCTGATGGCGTTTGAGAGCTTTGAAAAAGTAAACGAAACCGGCTACGGGAAATTTACTTCTATGGCGGTAAACTTTTACAGCTTGGTTCAGTTTATTATCCAGAAAACGCCCCCGGATGTAATTGTTTACTTTCTCCAGCACACCGAAAAAACCGAGGACGGGAGAACGAAGGCTAAAACCGTCGGAAAGATGCTGGATAATCAACTCACCCTTGAAGGCCTGTTTTCCATTGTGCTTTTGTGTAAGACTGACGGAAACCGCCATTATTTTGAAACACAGTCGGATGGATCGACAACAGCGAAAAGCCCGATGGAAATGTTCGATAGGGAAATCGACAACGACCTGAAAATGGTCGACACAATCATTCGTGAATATTGGGAGTTAAACTCTCAGGAAAATAAGGAGGAAAAATAAATGAAACCTTTCAATGGCTATGAAGCAAGGAAAAGCGGCGGTGCAAGAGAGCTTCTCCCTGCCGGCGGTTATGTGGCAGAGATCAAGGCTGCCGAAGAAGTGTCCTATACCTGGGGCAATGTAGTGGTAATTTCCTTTGATATCTGCGAAGGACAGTATAAGGACTTTTTCGCTAAAGACTATCGCGCCAACACCATGGAAGACAAAAAATGGCGCGGTACCTTCCGTCTGAATCTGCCCAAAGACGACGGAAGCGAACAGGACGGCTGGACAAAAAACAGCTTCAACAACGCCATCTGGGCGCTGGAAGCATCCAACCCCGGCTATCACTTCGACTGGGACGAAAATAAATTCAAAGGAAAAAAAGTCGGCGTACTGTTCCGCAACAAGGAATGGGAAATGAACGGCAACACCGGTTGGACAACTGAATGCTGCAGCCTGACTTCGGTTGAAGATATTCGCGGCGGATCCTTCAAGATGCCCAAAGATAAGCCCCTGCCCAAGAAGGCACAGACTGCCGCACCTGCGTTTGGCGCTTTCGTCGCAGCGGATGACGACAACGGAGACCTTCCGTTTTGATTCATCCATCGGAAATCGCAGCAGCTCTTCGCGGAATGGTGATCCTGATCGACACGAGAGAGCAGGACACTCCGAAGCTCCGGCAGAGAATCCGGCAAATGAACGTGCCAACGGAGAGGGAAGCGCTGAGTTTTGGAGACTACTCAGCAAAATTCCCCCTTCCCTCTGGCGGCTGGTTTAGCCTGAAAGACGTTGTCTGCATTGAACGTAAAATGAGTCTCGACGAACTGGCGGGTTGTTTTGGGAAAGAAAGAGCCCGCTTTTCGAGGGAGTTTGAACGAGCAAGAACGCAAGGCGCTAAAGTTTATTTGCTTCTGGAGGGCGGCAGCTGGGAAGACGCTTTTGGAGGACGATATCGGTCGAAAATGTCGCCGCAATCGCTGACCGCCTCGATGCTCGCCTGGCTTGCCAGATATGATTGCCAGATCATTATGTGCAAGGCCGACACTTCGGGAAAGCTCATCCACGATATCTTATACCGCGAGGGAAAAGAACGCCTGGAACGAATGGCGGGAGAGGAGGAAACGTGTTAAAGAACGGATTTGTAAAGCTCCACAGAAAGCTTCTTGATTGGCGCTGGTATGACGACCCGACCACTTTCAAAGTGTTCGTCCACTTGTTGCTGACAGTAAATCTGGAAGACGACCACTGGCACGAGATCTCAGTGCCGAAAGGTTCTCGCGTCACCTCTTACCCCAAATTGAGCCAAGAAACAAAACTCACAATTCAGCAAATTCGAACAGCCCTGAAACGCCTTGAATCAACAGGGGAAATAACAAGGGTATCGTACCCGAATTGTTCAGTAATCACCGTGGTTAATTGGGCATCGTATCAGACGAAGCAACAAAGCAACCAACAGGCAATCAACAAGCAATCTAACAGGCGGCTAACAGGCGACCAACAACAGAATAAGAATAATAAAGAATATAAAGAAGAAAAGAAGAACGCGCGCACGCGCGCGGATGTTTCGCCTTTGGCGATTTTGCCCGGTGAAACGGAAGAAGAGGCTATGGAACGGATAAGGAGGTTAGCGGAATGAAATACGAATTTGACCAAAACGACGTATTTTCGCTGGCTTCTTTTTCCGGATCGGAAATCAAGGAACACGGCGACGAGCTGCAGTTCAAATACTGCCCTTATTGTCAGGGCGGCGATCATAAAGATGCGTATAGCTTTTCGGTAAACCGCAAAAACGGACTTTTCAACTGTCTTCGTTCTTCCTGCGGCAAACAGGGGCATTTTGTCACCCTTGCCAGAGATTTGGGATTTGCTTTGGATTTCGGAATCGAGCAAAAAGAATATCGGAAACTTCCTCAGCGGGAAATCAAGATGCGGCCAAGGGCGGCGGAGATTTTGAAACGTCGGGGAATCAACCTGAAAACTGTTGAGCGGTACCGAATTACGGTGCAGACCGATAATCCGAGCATTCTGGTTTTCCCTTTCTACGACGAAACAGGGCAGCTGGTCAGCGTGAAATACCGCAACAGCGAGTTTCAGAAAGGCGTTGACAAAAGCAAGGAATGGTTTGAAAAGGACACCAAGCCTATTTTGTTCGGCATGGATCAGGCGAAAGACTATTCCAAACCTCTGGTTATTACCGAAGGCCAGATAGATGCTTTGAGCCTTGCAGAATGCGGTATTGAAAATGTGGTAAGCGTTCCCAACGGGTGCACATCGTTCACATGGGTACCAAATTGCTTTGATTGGGTCAATCGGTTTTCCTCAATTACAGTAATGGGCGACAGCGAACACGGGAAGTTGACTTTGGTAGACGAAATTTCCAAACGATTTCAAAAGCCCGTCCATTGCGTACCCAAGGAAAGCTATTACGGGCTGAAAGACGCAAACGACATTTTACAGCAGTACGGCCCCGATACCTTACGGGATAGTTTCAACACCGCTGCAGAATATATGCCGCCCCACATCAGACGGCTTGCTGACGTGGAAAACGTAGACTTTTCCACAATGCCAAGAATAAAAACGGGAATACAGGAATTGGATTCCGTATTCGGCGGAATGTTTTACGGACAAGTGGTTTTGCTGACCGGCAGACGCGGCGAAGGCAAGTCCACCTTTATGGGGCAGCTGATCTTGGAAGCCATCGACCAGGGGAACAGGGTGCTTGCATATTCCGGCGAGCTGACTGCAAGCCATTTCAAAAACTGGATCGACTTTCAGGCGGCAGGAAAAACGGGCATTTCCAACTTCGGCACAGCACAACATCCTGTTTATAGAATTTTGCCAGAAATCCAGCAAAGGATTTCGGACTGGTACCGGCCTT
>JAZRCU010000215.1:0-4006 GCA_045659965.1 Faecousia sp. | reverse complement strand
TCTTCCTAAGACCGCTTGGCCTCCGACTTATTCATCCCTCCTGTTACTTTATTTTAACACAAAGAAAAGGTAGACAACATGGCGTTTTACCATGTGTCTACCTTTATCTTACAGCTTCACCGGTTTGAGCCGGGCGGCGATTGCTATAAAAAGGTTTCTAAACCTTTTTAATAACTTCAGGATTTTGGATGCGGTTTGACACTGGTTTTTCCTTTTAGCTTTGGATTTACGCGAAGAAGGAATGCATCAAACTGCGGAACTGTAAAATCAATTTCAGCATAGTGTGCTGCATAAATCAGACCCTTACTGATAAGCTGTGCGCGTATAGGAGAAATGGACGAGAGGCTGCTGTTCATTTGTTTTGCAACATTGGAAATTGTGCAGGGCAAATCACCGCAGCGAACCATGGCAAACAAAAAGTCCAGTTCCCGGGAAGTGCATCTTTTATAACGCACCATGAAAAAGCCATCGTCTAAACGCTGATAGAACGCATTTTTAGAGGCAGAAACATCCTCTTTTGATATTGTATCGCGATCTTCTATATGGCTCCAAATTACGCTGCAAAACTCCTGAATAAAATAGGGGTAACCCTTTGTGATTTCGAGGATATATTCTACGGCTTCCTGTGTGTAGCTAACCTTCAGATCGCTGGCGGGCTTTGTGATTGCAAGGTGGGCTGCTTCCGAAGAAAGAGAATCTACGGAAATAAATTGAAAGAGTCTTTCGGAATAACTCTTTGCGTCTCCCAAATCTTTTAGAATTTTAGGAAGACCTGCACCGAATATCATAATTGGCAGACGTTTTTGATTGACTCGATGGACCGCATTGGCGAGGGCTTCAAGTTCTGATTTCTTCAGGTATTGGATTTCATCAATGAAAAAACAAATTGTCTTTTTTGATTTTAAAGCAGCATTACCTAAAGCAAGAAAAACATCAGTCAGATCTTCCGGGAAGTTTTTCGGAATGGCAATAGAAATCTCGCCTTCTGCGGGAGATAGACTGAAACTCTGATCTTCCGGGCTGTAAGTGATGCTGAAATGACGCAGCGTTGTGATAAGATTTTGGATTGCAGCTCTGGTATTTTCCATGATACTCATTTGCTTCACGAATTTATAGGAGATAGAAGCAATTTGAGCGGCAAAGTCACTGCGTTCTTTTATTTCGATTTGTTCGTATAAAATGCCAAGATCGTCAGCAATCTCTTCGATCTTGTTCAGCAATACAGTTTTACCTACGCCACG
This sequence comes from Faecousia sp., assembly GCA_045659965.1. Lineage (GTDB taxonomy): Bacteria > Bacillota > Clostridia > Oscillospirales > Oscillospiraceae > Faecousia. Next base: position 2,765 of record JAZRCU010000215.1, on the reverse strand, counting down.
CAATCCGTGGTAAATAATAGATTGTTGAGGGTATCCTGCTTTCAGCGAGTTTAATATCGTTTCAGCTGTTTTTACCATAACGTCTCTGCCTGCCATATATGCGGGCATGAAACCAGCACCAGGAGTATAAGGGTTTGCACGTGCCATAATGTTCACCTCTCAAATGTCTATACTGTTATTATACATATTATAGCGCCCTTGTCCAGTTAAAAAACTATTTTCCGCTATAAAACGATAAAAAACTTATTTTCAGCAATTCAGCGCAAGTTAAAACCGTATAAGTTGCTTGTTATGCATTTGGATGCCTGGGAGAAAGGGAAGGCCATGAGGCAAGCTGCTGCCTACTGGTATTTGAAGAATTGACCAGAGAATACGAATAAACGAAATCGCCGCCCGGTTTGAGCCGGGCGGTTATGTTTGCATGTTATATCGATGTCTTTTATGCTGCCTGTACAGCGGTCTTCTTGCGGATGATGAGCTGCAGAGCCAGCACGATAGCCACGAGGACCAGACCGATGATGTCGGTGGTAATGCCGGGATAGATCAGCAGCAGGCCGCCGGCCACGCTGAGGATGCGCTGGTACCAAGGCATATCGTGGAGCAAATAGCCTTCCAAAGAAGCCGATACGCCGAAAATACCAATGATAGAGGTAACGCAAATCAAAATGACTTCACCAATACCGGTATCAATAAACAGCATTGCAGGATTCAGCGCGAAGACATAGGGGACGATGAAAGCGCCGATGGCAAGCTTGGTTGCCTGCATGGCAGACTTCATGGGGTTTGCGCCGGCAATGGCAGCGCCGGCATAAGCAGCCAGAGCCACAGGAGGCGTCAGGTCGGCCACGATGCCGAAGTAGAAGACAAAGAAGTGAGCTGCCAGAACGGGGACACCCATACGAACCAGAATCGGTGCGCAGGTGGCTGCCATGATGCAGTAGTTTGCAGTGGTGGGAACGCCCATGCCCAGAACAATGCAGCAAAGCATGGTCAGGAACAGCGCAATGATGACCTTGCCGCTTGCAAGGGCAACAATACCGTTGATCAGGGTGTTGGCCAGACCGGTCATGGTGATGGCACCGGCGATGATACCGGCAACGCCGCAGGCTGCGGCAACGGTGATCATACCCTGACCGCCGGAGGCCAGTGCTTCCAGGAAGCGCTGGGGCGTCAGTCGGTTATCCTTGTTGATCAGGCTTACCACAACGGTAGCGACAATGGCGATGGCTGCGGCATAAGCAATGGAGCGGGTGCTGGTAGAAACCAGATAAATCAACAGGATCAGCGGGAACAGCAGATACAGCTTCTTCAGCAGCGGCTTCAGCTGGGGCAGTTCATCCTTCGTCAGGCCGCGCAGGCCCAGCTTCTTTGCTTCCAGATGGACCGTGATGAAAACACCGGCAAAGTACAAAATGGCGGGCAGAATGGCCTTCAGAGCGATCTGAGCATAGGGAATCTGCCCATAGTCTGCCATCAGGAAGGCAGCAGCGCCCATGATGGGGGGCATGATCTGACCGCCGGTGGAAGCAGCTGCTTCGGCTGCAGCGGCAAATTCCGGCTTGTAGCCGGTCTTCTTCATCAGGGGGATGGTGACGGAACCGGAGCCAACGGTATTGGCAACGGAAGAACCGGAAACCATGCCTTCCAGAGCGGAAGCCACGACTGCAACCTTTGCAGGACCGCCGGAGAAGCGGCCGACAATGGAATTGGAGATCTGGATGAAGAAATCACCAATGCCGGTACGCTCAAGGAATGCACCAAAGATGATAAACACGCCGATAAACTTGGAGCAAACATTGACGGGGGTGGAGAAGATACCCTCCTTGGTGTAGAACAGGGTTCTGACCACCATGCTCAGACGCTTGCCGAAATCGGGATTGGAAAGGCCCCAAATCAGTGCATAGAGCACGAAGCAGGCAGCCACGATGAGAATGGGCAGGCCAACACTGCGGCGGCACACTTCAGCCAGGGCAAGAATGCCTACGATACCAATTGCGATCTGATACCATTCAAAGGAATTGCCCTGCTGAATGATGGTCATGGCATTGAAGGTAAAGTACAGGAATGCGCCGGTGCCCAGGATCATGGCAACGAAATCATACCAGGGCATATGATTGGTTTTCTGTGTACCCTTCTTTGCAGGGAACACCAGGAAACCGACAAAAACGATGCAGGCCATAAAAGAGGTCAGTCGAATCTCTTCCAACCAGCTGGTGAACAACGTCACATAGATAACAAACAGAGAGAACAGTGCCAGAATAATGTTAATGATCAACCGGGGAGTTCCTTCCCACACTCGGACATTGGATTCCCGGTCGAATTTCTTCATGACCGCATCCAGATCCATGGGTTCATTCATCTCAGGCACACTCTTTTTCTTGAATAACGCCATATGTACCTCCTAATTTTATAAAATGGCAAAATGGCTGCGGCGATAAAATCACCGCAGCCTTTTGGGTTTGGTACAAATTACTTAGTTTCGACAGTAACGCCCTGCTCTGCGAAGTACTTAGCAGCACCTGCATGGAAGGGAGCAGCCATACCACTGGTTGCGTTCTCGATGCTCAGCTCATTGCCCTTTGCGTTTTCAGCAGCGATATCGGAAGCATTGTCGAAGATGGCCTTGGTGATGTTGTAAACATCATCTTCGGAAGCAGCTGCGTCAACGATCAGGGTAGCCTTAACGGTAACGGTGGTCACATCCTCTTCCTGGCCGGGATAGGTGCCAGCGGGGACGGAGTAGGAGGTGTAGAAGGGGCAGCTTG
>JAZRCU010000214.1:0-5229 GCA_045659965.1 Faecousia sp. | reverse complement strand
TATATTTGGTGGTGAATAGCTCCCATTTTTGTGAAAGGAGATAACGTTTCGTGATAGATTTTTCTGTACTTGGAAATCCCAGAAGAAGCCTCTTCGCCCGTGTGACGATCATGATGCTTTTGGTTGCCTGTGTGATCTCTGCCCTGACCCCTACGGTCTTTGCGCAGACCACTTATGTGATCACTGATGGCGATCAGGTCAAAGTGTATACCACCTTTACCAGCAGCCCTGCCACTGTGTTGGATCGTGCCGGCGTTGAGCTTGACGAAGAAGATACATATACCACCCAACCCGGTGACGGTGTTTCTGAAATCACTGTCCAGAGACAGCAGCTGATCACTGTGAATAACTGCGGTGTTCCTACCGAAGTGACAAGCTACGGTGAAAGCCTGCAAAATCTGTTGGATCGGTTAGGCATTCCCTCCCACGGCAATTATGTGGTATCCTTGCCTTTGGATACCGAAACTTTTGACGGCATGGAGGTCACTGTAGACTGCATTCTGCAAAGAGAGCAGACCTATACAGAGGATATGCCTTATGAAACTGCCATTTGCTACGACCCCAATCTGCCCGAGGGACAGCAGGAGGTCTTGGTAGAGGGTAGCAACGGCCAGATCATGATCAAGGCCAATGTGGTATATTGCAACGGTCAGGAGACCAACCGCACTGTTCTGGAAGAAACTGTGATCCAGCAACCTGTGAAGAAGATCGTTGCAGTTGGTACCGGTGATGGCACTGCTACTCAAGCACCTGCTATTGGCGATGGTGTCATCGTTACTGCAGAAGGCGAGCTTCTGACCTATAGCCGCAGCGCACAGTTCAGAGCCACCGCTTACACCCATACAGACGAGGGCTGCAACATGACCACTGCCACCGGCACAACTGTCCGTGTTGGTACTGTGGCGGTTGACCCCACTGTGATCCCCTATGGCACCCGGATGTTTATTGTAGCCAATGATGGCAGCTACATCTACGGTATCGGCACAGCAGAGGACTGCGGCGGCGCGATCAAGGGAGACCGTTTGGATCTGTATTTCCCCACCGATCCGGAATGCTGGGCATTCGGCTGGCGGAATTGTACCGTTTACTTCCTGGATTAAAAAAGATTGAAATATCGCCTCTTCTTTGATATAATGGCTGCAAATGTGGCTGTTTTCACCAAGGAAGAGGCGATTTTTTATGATTGATGTTTGTAATATTCATGTGATGAAACCGTTGCTCATGGAGCATGGCTTCCATTTCTCCAAGGCCAAGGGTCAAAACTTCTTGATCGCATCTTGGGTGCCGGAGAGTATCGCAGAAGATAGCGGCGTGCAAAAGGACGTTGGCGTGCTGGAGATTGGTCCGGGTATTGGTCCGCTGACCCAACAGCTGGCCCTTCGGGCTGGCAAGGTCTGCGCTGTGGAGCTGGACACCCGGCTTGCCCCAATCCTGAAGCAGACAGTAGGGGAATTTGAAAATCTGGAAATTATCTGGGACGATGTGCTGAAGCTGGATGTTCCGGCTCTGGTAAAAGAAAAGTTTGCAGGCCTGCGGCCCATGGCTTGCGCCAATCTGCCTTATTACATCACTTCTCCTATTTTGACCGCCCTGTTAGAAGCAGAGTGCTTTGAAGCGGTGACGGTTATGGTGCAAAAAGAGGTAGCCCAGCGGATCGCAGCAAAGCCTGGCACAGCGGATTATAGCGCCTTTACTGTGTTTTGCCAGTTCTATGCAGAGCCGGAGCTGCTCTTTGATGTTCCGGCAGGCTGCTTTATGCCCCAGCCCAAGGTGACCTCTGCGGTGATCACACTACGCACCCGAAAGACATTACCTTGGGAGATTTTGAACAAAGAGATCTTCTTCCGTACTGTCCGGGCCAGCTTTGCTATGCGCCGTAAGACCTTGCAGAACGGTCTGGCTGCCGGTTTCCCGGAATTGGGTAAGGCGGGTGCAGGAGAGGTGATCGAAAGCTGTGGCTTTGCACCCAATGTCCGAGGAGAGACCTTGGATATTGCCGGCTTTGCAAAAATTGCCAACGAGATCGCAAGGAGAAAAGGGAATGTATAAGTTTTTACTGATCGATCTGGATGATACGGTTTTAGACTTTCATAAGGCGGAGAAAATCGCTCTGGCAAAGACCTTGGAGGATTTTGGCATTGATCCCACCCCGGAAACATGCGCTCTGTATAGCCGTATCAATTTAGAGCATTGGGAGCGGCTGGAGCGGAAGGAGTTGACCCGGGAGCAGGTGCTGGTGGGCCGCTTTGATGTACTCTTTGAAGCTTTGGGAAAAACTGCAGATGCAGCTCTGTGCGCTCGTACCTATGAACAACGTCTATCCCAAGGGCATTGGTTTTTACCCGGTGCTTTAGAAGCGCTGGAGGCATTGGAAAAGAAATATCAGCTATATTTGGCCAGTAACGGCACTGCCCGGGTGCAGAATGGCCGGCTGGATAGCGCCAATATTCGTCATTTCTTCCGGGAGATCTTTATTTCTCAGGAGATGGGCGCAAACAAGCCGGATCCTTTGTATTTTCAACGTTGCTTTGAGAAGATCCCCGGCTTTGATCCTAAGAAAACCATGATCATTGGTGATAGCCTGACCTCCGATATCCAAGGCGGTATCGGTGCCGGGATCGCTACTTGCTGGATCAATCCCCAGCATAAGCCTACCAAAAATGGGATTACCCCGGATTATGAATTGGAAAGCCTAAGCCAGTTGGAAGCGCTGCTGGAAACGTTATAAGCAAAACGCCCTAACCTTTTGGTTAGGGCGTTCTTTATAGCTTTATGGGAACTGGTTTGCCGATGGTCATGGAATTGGGGGTAACAGCGCAATCCATGGCTAAAATTTGGACGCCTGCTTTTGCGGCCTCTCGGAGCGCTTGGCCAAAGGCCGGGTCGGTAGCATCATTGGGATGCAAATAGCGGACATCTGACATTTGGATCACAAACAGGACGTATGCGCCATAGCCTGCCTGTGCCAGCTGGGTCAGCCCTTTTATATGCTTTGCGCCACGCTGGGTTGGGGCATCAGGAAAAGCGCAGATGCCATTGTGTTCCAAGGTGACGCCCTTGACTTCCAGATAACAGCAGATGCCGTCTTTGGTGAAGGAAAAATCAAATCGGGAATCCCCGCGGGTTGTTTCTGCTTTTAGGTTTTCGATGGCGCCCAGTCCACCGGATAATAGCCATTCCTTAGCGGCGGCATTGGGTGCTTGGGAGTCCATGTTAATAAGTCTGTTGCCTTTTTCCACAGCGATCAAATCAAAAGGGGTTTTTCGGTTAGGCGTTTGTCCAGGCAGACACCATACCTTTGCCCCTTGGGGCAGTAGCTCCCGGCAGCGGCCTGTGTTTTTCACATGGCAGGTCTGGAGTTTGCCGTCAATTTCCACATGGGCAATAAACCGATTTGGTCTGCTTTGAAAAATTCCGGGAACCATATTGCCATAGCGCATGCGCATCACCTCATTTTAATTATAACAGAAATTCCATAATGCCACAATAAAAAACGAGGCTGCAAGCAGCCTCGTTTTCATTTATTTATTTTGCAACATAGCCTTCGGGGGCTTCGGTGTACTGAGACTGGGTCATCTGCAAGGGGTTTTTCAGCGCATTATTGACAGACTCAATAATGATGTCCTTTTCCACCTGAGTGAATTCCACATCTACAGGGCCAGTGTTGGATTTGAAATAAGCCTTGGGGATGCCGGTGAGCTTGATGTCATCCAGATGGTCGATGCCAAGGAGCGTGCAGTACCACACATAGCCGGCGATGACCCGGCCATAGTCGGTGGCGTGGGCATAGTCACGGTACAGATCCCAATCGCCCATATAACTGGAGTGGGCATTCTCAATGGCAGTACCGGTGGGGATCAGCGCGGCAAAGGTCTTGTTGGGAATAATATTGTTCTTTACGCAGCTGGTAACAGAAGCGAAGGCAGTTGCCCGATCGTTACCATAGTTGAGATAGCCTTCGGTGACAGGGCTGGGCTGATTCGGATGCATAGCCTGAAGCTCGGTGTCGGTGGGGTACACCCAGTACATATGCCAAGCAAAAACAGCATTGGGATTGAGCTTATTCTCGTTGACGTAGTCTTGCACCTTTTCCAGATTGCCGTCTTTGTACTTATCGTCTTCGGCAGCTTCCCAAGCGCCATCTTGCATAACGATTACATCCCAAGCATCAAAGCGCAGGGCGTCCTTCATAGTGACATCGGACATAATGGTGGGAGGCGCAGGGTTAGAAGAATCACTTAGATACAGATCATAGACGGCTTCGTTATTTGTCAAAAAATTTACGTGCTGGGACAGGCGGCAACCGGAGTAATACAGTGTGCCAACCTTTAGACCGGAGTAGCCTTCGGCTGCAGCGATCAGCGCCAGCATATGGCCGGAATCTACTGCAAGAGAGTGACCCAGAGTCAGTACCTTTAAGGTTTCGGGGTTTTCAGGCAGCGTGGGATCCGCAGATACATTTTGTGTAGATTCATCAGGCTGGTTGGTTGTACCGCCGCAGGCGCACAGACCAAACAAAAGGGTTACAGAAAGAAGAAATGCCAAAAATCGTTTCATAAGAGAAACCTCCTAAGAATATGATAGTTTAAAGATAGGATATTTTTTCTGAAAAGTCAACATAGAAAAGGCTAAAAACAACAAAAACCCCATCCTTATGGATGGGGTTTTGCTATTGGTGGACACATACTAGTTAAATTCGAACTTAAAACAGTTTCTGTTTCTGGCTTCGGTTCCGTCCTTAGTTCTGCATTGAAATAGCTATCATTGCCCCATCTTCTTACCATGTGCAGGACAATGTACCGTCTGCGTTAGCGGTGATCTTTGTTCCAAAGGGAACGCACATATCCGCAAGATACTTCCCGATTTCCGGGTCGCAGCTGATATAGGGAAGCCCTTGACGGGACTTATTTTCGCCCATGTACATCTCAATGGGTAACAGGGTCAGCCTTGTCAGCTTTGTGCCCTCCGTTTCCCAATAAGGAATTACGGAACGGAACATCCGCTTGTCTGTCATCAGACCCACGGTAAAGTCTTTGGAACGCTTTTTCAACAGCCCGTGGACTGTGGCGGCAGAGGTTAAGCCGTTCTTTTCATAAAAATCCTCCGGTGCAAAAAGTACATTGTACAGCTGCAAAACAAATTCGCCTAGTGAATAGAAAATGGGGCAATCCTTATATACCTCAATTGGACGCACCAGATGACGTCCATGTCCCAAAATTGCATGGGCAC
>JAZRCU010000213.1:0-7790 GCA_045659965.1 Faecousia sp. | reverse complement strand
GATGCTGGCGCTTCCAAGCTGAACGTCATCAAGGTTGTCCGTGCTGTTACCGGCCTGGGCCTGAAGGACGCTAAGGACCTGGTTGACAACTGCCCCAAGACTCTGAAGGAAGCTGTCTCCAAGGAAGATGCAGAGAAGATGATTGCCGAGCTGAAGGAAGCTGGCGCAGACGCAGAGATGAAGTAATTTTACTTCTCTTTACACAAATTACAGCCGCCAGAAATGGCGGCTGTTTTGTTTTAAAACCTTGATTGGAGGATTCCAAGGAAACCATTATTTCCCTTTTCGATACTTTTGGTATTGATTTTGATACATTTTGGAAGGCAGGCTTGGTTTTATTGCTGGGTACGATCCTACTTAGCGTGATCGGCCGGTTCGCTTTTGGCAAACGTTCTGTATTAAATCACGCAGTTTCCTCTGCCATCGCCATCTTATTCATCTTCGCCATCTCTCTGGTGCTGCGCACCTTTGGAACTGCATATGAAGCGCTGATCGCCCCCCTGCCCTTTGTGAGCATTACAGGAAATAGTTTGACCTTTTTTGTTTTCCAAAACGCTCACTATACGGCCATTTGCGGCGAGCTTCTGAATATGATAATCCTGGCATTTCTGGTCAATCTTGCAGATAATTGGATTCCTGCCGGAAAAAATCTGTTTACATGGCTCTTGTTCCGCATTTTGACTGTCGTGATTGCCTATATTCTTCACATTGTGGTTGTAGGTCTGCTGGCAACCTATTTACCGGAGGGCATCTTAACATACGCCCCTGTGATATTGTTAGGAATTTTGGTTGTTCTGCTGCTGACAGGCGCTTTAAAAATCGTAGTTGGCGCACTGCTGACAACTGTCAATCCCATCATCGGTGGACTGTACACCTTCTTCTTTGCCAATATTATTGGCAAACAGATCACAAAGGCCGTTTTGACCACTTTGATTTTGGCCGCTATGGTGATCGGTCTGCAATATCTGGGTGTTTACACTATTCTCATCACAACAGAGGCCTTAATTGCCTACACACCCATTTTTGCCATATTGATTGTACTATGGTATATTGTTTTTAAAGTTTTCTAAACAAAAACTTCCGAAACATTCGTTTCTGGAGGTTTTTATTATTGTGCATTCTCAATGGCAGCAATCACATCTGCAACACCATCTGTGTTGACCTGCTCCATTTTGCCGGTATCGTAGTGTTCCGCTACTTCAGGATCAATAGGAAGGCGGGCCAATACAGGCAAACCAAATTCCTCAGCAACCCCATCCAAATGACTCTTACCGAATACTTGGATCTTCTTACCGCAATCCGGGCACTGAAGATAGCTATAGTTTTCTACAAAACCCAGCACAGGGATGTGCATCATATTGGCCATCTTCACGGCCTTGGCAACGATCATAGACACCAGATCCTGAGGGCTGGTAACGATCACAATGCCGTCAACAGGCAGGCTCTGGAATACTGTCAGAGGCACGTCGCCGGTTCCGGGAGGCATATCTACAAACATGTAGTCCACATCTTCCCAAATTACATCGGTCCAAAACTGCTTGACCGCACCGGCAATTACCGGACCGCGCCAAACCACAGGATCAGTACTGTTATCCAGCAACAAATTGATAGACATCACCTGAATGCCGGTCTTGGTCAAAGCCGGATACAGACCATCCTCTGTTGCGCCCTGGCACTCTGTGACGCCAAAAGCCGTAGGCGCAGAAGGGCCTGTGATATCTGCGTCCAGCACAGCCACACGCTTGCCCTTTTTGGACATGGCAACCGCCAGCATAGAGGTCACAGTAGACTTACCTACACCGCCCTTGCCGGACACAACTGCAATTACCTTTTTAACGCTGGCCTTAGGATTTAAGCTAGCCAGCAAACTCTCTGCCTTGCGATCTGCGCAATCAGAACCGCAGGAAGAGCAATTTCCACTACAACCGCTCATAATAAACGCTCCTTATTTCTAGTCTTTTGCTATTATAGGCAGGAACAAAACCATTGTCAACTCACATTTGCGCAGTTTCCCATTGTTCCATCAAATCAAGAAGAGCTACCTCCTGATTTTCCTTTTCCTCTAACAAACGGGTCAGCTCCTGATAATCTGTAGCTGCCCGCAGGATCTTCTCATCCAGTTCCGCAATGGACTGTTCCAGCTTCTGGATCTCACGTTCTAATCGGCGCACCAGCTTTTCTGTTTCCTTCGTGCCGCCCTTTGGCTTTTCTTTCTTCACCTTAGGCTCTGCCGCTACAGGAATCTTTTGCGCCTGTTCATGCTCCATAATAGAGCGGTATTTATCATAACCGCACTTAAAGTCACGGATGGCGCCGTCCTCCAACAACCAGATCCGCTCTGCAAACTTCTCAATAAAATATCTGTCATGGGAGACAAACAGCAGCACACCCTCAAACTCCTCAATAGCAGCTTCGATCCATTCCCGAGACGCAATATCCAGATGGTTGGTAGGCTCGTCCAAGATCAAAAGATTGATCTTCTCATCCATAAGCATGCACAGCCGCAGACGGGACTGCTCGCCACCAGAAAGCTCGCCAACTTTTTTGAATACATCTTCGCCTTGGAACAAAAATGCGCCCAGACGGTCTCTGGCGGTCTGTGGAGTGCAGTTTTTCTCATAGAGCATGGTGTCGTACAAACTGCGCTCCGGATGGGCAAAATGGATGGTTTGAGGCAGATAGCCCCATTTTACTGTGGGGCCGAACTGGATCTTACCCAAGCAGTTTTCTTCACCTAATAAGCACTTAATAAATGTGGTTTTACCTGTGCCATTATCACCCAAAATCGCGATTCGTTCGCCGCCCTCTACTTTCAGGGAAACATCGGAAAACAAACACCGGCCTTCAAAGGATTTTTCCACATTTCGCATTTGAAATACCACATCTCCGGAAAAATCTTTTTCTCCAAAGGTGGCCTTCATTGTCTTTTCCTTAGTGGGGCGCTTTGTTTTCTCAATTCGCTCCATGCGGTGCTGGATAGACATGGCACGGCGGTACAAGGTGCGATTGTTAATGCCCCAACCTTTCATTCGTTCCACGGTGTAGCCTAATTGCTTCAGCTTCGCCTGCTCCTGCTCGTACTGCTTTAGCTGCAAGTTAAAACGCGCCTGTTTTTCCTCAATATAGAAAGAATAGTTACCGGAATAGAACTCTGCGTGTCCATCCGTGATCTCAATGACACGGTCGGCCACGGTATCAAGAAAAAAGCGGTCATGAGAAATAGTAAGCACAGTACCCTTGAAGCTATTGATATACCCTTCCAGCCATTCTACACTCCGCAAATCCAAGTGATTGGTAGGCTCGTCCAGAAGCAAAATATCCGTCTGCTCCAGAAGGAGTCTGGCAAGGTTTACTCTTGTCTTTTCACCGCCGGAAAGACTGGCAAAAATCTGCTGACGCTGAGCCGCCGTGATGCCAAGGCCGTTGCAGACCTTATCCACCTGCACATCCATATCATAGCCGCCGCCGGACTGGAAGCGATTAGAAAGATCGTCATATTGCCGCAGAAGTTCCGCAGAGGTATCTGTTGCCATCTGTTTTTCCAGCACTTCCATCTTCCGCTTAAACTGCATCAGCTGCACAAAAGCAGACCGCAGCACATCTTCCACAGTAAAGCCTTCCGGGAAAACCGGGATCTGAGAGATCAGGCCCAAACGCTTCTGAGGATTGACATAAACCTCACCGTCATCATAATCCATCTGCCCGGTGAGAATGTTAAATAAGGTGGTCTTACCGCAGCCGTTACGGCCAAGGATCGCCACGCACTCCCCTTCTTGGATCTCAAAGCTCAACCCATCTAACAGGTTTTCCCCGATCACAAAAAACTTTGTTAAGTTTTTAACTGATATATCAACCATACAATTACTCTGTTTGTCCAATTACCAACTGGGCAAATTCCTCTTTTGTATATAACAAATTCACCGCCTGAAGCATGGCATTGCTGCTCATATGCTCCGGCATATTCATTACTTTTAAAATCTTTTTACGCTTATCGCTGCTACCAAAGCCACCGGATAACCCAAGCATAGCGAAATCCTGCTTGGTGATTTCCTGAGAAGGCTGGATGCATCCTTCCCCCTCAATGGTAGCGCCGGCCCGGGAAAGGCAATCTCTAATCACCTCAGGAGGCATGCCCTCCACGCCCAGCTTTCCTTCTTTTCCGGGGGCGGATTTCCGCCGCTCCTTGCCGTAAATATCCGGGATATATGCATGTTTTAATTGATCTGCAGGGATCGCGCCTTTTAAAAAGTTGCGGATCACAAATCCCGCTCCGTCAGCATCGGTAAACACGATTAATCCTCTACGCTGAGCCACCTGCCGCAACAGTTCCAGCTGCGCTTTATCTTTCATAATCCCAAACCCATAGGTCATGAAGATTGGCGCATCAACCACCTGACTGATGGTATGTTTATCATATCTGCCTTCCACAACGATAGCTTCCCGGATCTTAAGCATTACGAGCCTCCTGTGCAAGGGACAGCACCAAAATCTCCAGCAGCCGTTCCGGCGTATCGTAAGAGGTTTTTATCTGTCTGTCAGTCTGCAACACCAGTTCTGCAGACTTCTGGCAGAAGGCCGCCGAGAATCGTCTGGAAGCCGTCATACACTTATTGGCAGCATACTGGCTGATACCACATAGCCGCATCAGCTCCGACGCACCCTTTCCGTTATCCAGCAAGGTCTTTGCCGCTGCCAAACGACGGAAATGGCTGCCGATGGCACCAAGTATCAAAAGAGGCTCTTGCTGCATTTTTAAAAGCTGCTGGAGCTTTTCAAGAGCAAGGCCATATTTCCCCTCACCCATAAAATCCGTCATTTGGAATACCACAGCATCCAGCACAGGCTCTGTAACTGCATCAATATCGCTTTTTACAATATTGTCCGCACCGGAATATGCGCAGATCTTGGAAATCTCCCCCGCCAAGGCTGTCATTGTTCCACCGGTCAGGTCGATCAGGTAACTGCACAGGTCTGGGGTGATCCGTTTCTGGTTCGCAGCAAAATGCCGGGTGATCCACGCGATCAAATCCCGTTGCTCCTGCTTGGCAAATTCCACAATGCAGCCTTGCGCCATGGCATCTGCCAGCTTCTTATACCGCTTATCCAGCTTCCATTGGACAGTTTCATAGGTAAACAGCACCGTACAGTACTCCGGAATGTCAGAAAGGACCTCCGCCATCTTTCCTCTTACGTCCTCAGTAAGCTTAAACACGTCAATATCGTCTACCCATACAAAGGTATGCTCCGCCATCATAGGCAGGCTTTCTACGGCATCGGCAAAACTCTGAATATCAAAGTTTTCTTTGTTCAATCTGTGGAAATTAAAGGATTCTGTCAGGTCATCAACAAGCAATTTCTTCATTTGCCCCAGATAATGATTGAGCAAAAATGTTTCCTCACCATAAAACACATACAGCTGCCGCATTTGTTTTGCTTTCAGATCTGCCTTTAATTGTGCAATATTCTGATTGACATTATCTTGCTTGGCCATGACATTCACCCCCTAAAAGTAATCGTACCGTACTGGTCTGTTCTCAAAATTCTGCATCCGTACATTTGCAGCCTTTGCAGCGTATCCGCTGCCGGATGCCCATAGGAATTCTCTTCGGAAACAGAGATCACCGCAATCTCCGGCTGCGTACTACTTAGCAGCGGAATTCCGGTTGCAGACTCTGCACCGTGGTGACCCACAACCAGCACATCCAGCTTTGGAAGATCTTTGCTTTGCAGCAACTGCACTTCTCCGGCTATATTTCGGTCACCGGTTATTAGTATATCATAGTTTTTCATTTGAAACAAGACGCAGGTACTGTTTTCATTCTCTTGGTTATATCCCTCACCGGGAAGCAATGTGAGTACCCCATCTTTTCCAGAAAGCTGTTTGTTATCATTGACCCAACAGATACGGCCGTCAAATGCGGTCAATATCTCTCCTTTGATGCCGGAGTTATCGTAAATATGAGGAATGTAGATGGTGTCTACCCCAATTCTTGTTTGCAAATTAACCACACCACCGGCATGATCCCGGTCATAATGGGTCAAAATCACCCCGTCTAGGCGCTTGATACCTTGGCTTAGCAGCTGCGCTGCAACCGTATCTGCAGCAATTCGGTCGCTATCGCCACCGCAATCAACCAAATAAGCCAAATCTTCAAACTGGATCAGCACCGATTGCCCCTGTCCTACATCCATCACTGTGACCCGGTAATCATCCAAATCATCCTCGCAATACGATGCCGTTAGGCTAATTACCAAGCTGGTCAAAAGGCAAAGCGCAAATAGCACCGGACGTTTCTTTTGGGTCAGCAAAAACGCGCCCAGCAGAACATAAGCAAAAATCATCCAGACCGCAACATACACGCTGCAGCAGTAAACCGATGCCCAAGGCGCAGAAGCAAGGACACCTGCTATATACATCACATAGCGGATCAGCCATCCGATCCCCCAAGCAACCCATTGTCCTAATGGCAGCCAGATAAGCCCCAAAACACAGGCACAGACAATGCCGCAGAAAACAATAGTGACTGCCCACATGGTCAGCAAATTTGTAAGAACACCTACTATACTCACCATACCAAAATAGTAAGCACAGACAGGCGCTGTCATTACCGTTGCGCAGACACTTAAGCTGATCGTTCCGCTGACAGAACGCAAAAGCTTATCTTTTATCTTCTTTGTATTGGGATTTCCCATCAAATGCATTAAATATCCGTTGATATAAGGATAAATAAGAATAATTCCAACGACGCACAATGTTGAAAGTTGCAGACTGATGGAGGTAATCGCCAACGGATTGACAGCCAGCAGCACAAGAACTGCAAAGGACAGTGCCGTTGGAGGATCATACTCTTTATTGGATGCCAAAGCCAACAAGATCAAAAACTGCATCATGCAAGCTCTTACCACAGAAGGAGTAAATCCAGCTACTGCCGCAAATAGCAGCAATAGCGGTGTACCAACAGCAAGCCCAATAAATTTCTGGCGTCCAAAGGCCAGATACATCATGGTCATAAGTATGGAAACATGAAGGCCCGACACCGCCACTACATGGCGAATACCGCTGATCTTCAGGTCTGTATCCTGCGCATATGTAAGGCCGCTGCTGTCACCGAGAAGCAGCGCTTTGGCAACAGCCACAGTATCCGCTTCAAAAAGATGATCTAGGTGATTTAAGATATCATTACGCAGCTTTGCAGGCAGATATTTCACAGGCACTTCCTCTGCCTTAATAACTTTACTTTCTTTCTGTGGATACGCAAGCAAAAAGATACCATCCGCCTGATGATAGGTTGCACCATTCTTACTTCCCACAGTAGTCATACGAAGAGCAAAACTTCCGCTAACTACATCCCCCGGAGCTACAAAATCCATATCATTCAGATACACTTGCACCTGATATGATTTCTTATCTAGCGTGATTTCTCCTTGGGCAAGGATGCCGTAATCTGTTTTCTGGCTATAATCTGCAATTTCTATTTGGCAGTCCATAGTAATTCCATCATAAGCTCTTGCCGGTTGTAAATAAAGCATATCATAGCCAAATAGCCAAGCAAAACCAACACTTAACCCCAATATCAGCACACCAATTCGCTTACATGAAATGCGTTTTATCACGCATAGCGCAATAGCCGGCAGAATCAGCAGTAGCTGCCATAAAGAGATCTGACCATTGAGGGCATATACGCCCACACCGGTGCTGACAACAAACCCTATGACAAACCACATCAGTATGCGCATATACTCCCCTCCTTTTAAGAAAAAGGACGCTGCACCGCAGCAGCGTCCTTTCA